>NZ_JBQTHF010000111.1:0-1690 GCF_052390155.1 Actinokineospora sp.
TGGTCGAAGTGGTAGTGCAGGGCGAGGTGGGGGATGGGGTGGCGGGCGGTGGTGGCGAGGGTGGCGGCGCCCGCGTGGTGGATGACCGCGGCGCAGGTGGGTGCCAGGGCGTGCCACGGCGCGTAGGTGACGACGCGGGTGTTGTCGGGGATGTGGGTCAGTTTCTGTTGCTCGGATTCGGCGATGGTCGCGACAAGTTCGATGTCGAGGTCGGCGAGAGCGGTGAGAACGTCCTGGGTGTTGATGGTGTAACCGTTGTAGACCTCGGTGGCGGTCAAGCCCATGGTGAGGGCGACGCGCGGCTTCGTCGGCGGTTTCTGGAGCCAGGCCGGGATGGTGGCGGGGCCGCCGTAGGCGATGTACTGCATGCGGAGGTAGTGCAAGTCGGGTGCTTCGTCTTGCAGGCTGAGCGGGAACTGGTCGATGGTGGCGTGGCCGGTGGCCATGTCCTCGGTGTACTCGCCGCCGTACTTGCGGGCGTAACTGCCGAGCCAGTCGGCCAGCGGATCTGCTTGCCGCGCAAGCGGTTGCTCGGCCTTGAGCCGGAGAAACAGTTGGCGGACGCTGCCGAAGACGTCGATGCCGAAGAGCATGCGGGCGTGGGCGGCGCCGCAGGCTTTGGCGGCGATCGGGCCCGCCATCGACAGCGGGTCCCAGATGACCAGGGCGGGGCGCCAGTGCCGAGCGAACTCGACCAGCCCGGCGATCGCCGGGAAGTTCTGCTCCTGCGCGGTCTCCACCAGCAGATCCTGGCCTGCCCGCGCCTGCGCCCAGGTCGGCTCCGGCACGTCCAGGATGTCGTACGGCGCGGGCAGACCCGCGCGGGTCTGCTCGACCAGACCCGGGATCGTGCGCGCGATCCGCCAGTGATCACGGCTGCGGCCGACCGGCACCGCGGTCAGCCCGGCCTGGGTGATGACATCGGCGAACGACGGCTGGCTGGCGACCACGACTTCGTGGCCTGCCGTCCGCAGCGCCCACATGAGGGGGACCAGGTAGAGGAAAATGCTCTTTTCCGGGTTGATGGCGAACAGGACGCGCATGGTGTTCCTTGCTGATCAGTGACGGACGGCCCGGTGCTTCTCGGTGAGCTGTTCGAGTGGCACGACAAGGTCGTTGGGGCTGGGCATGGCGTGGATCTCGTCGCGCAGGTCGGCGGCGCGACCGCGGAAAGCGGGGTCCTCCAGCAGCCGCACCACGTACTCGCGCACGGCTTTCCCGGACGCCTGATCGGCGGGGATCGCCAGCGATCCGCCCTGGGCGCACGCGCGGTCCGCGAGAGTCGGCCCGTCGAAGTCCCACGGCACCATGAGCTGCGGGACCGGTTCCCGCGCCATGGTGAGGAAGGTGCCGAAGCCGCCGTGGTGGATCACCAGGTCGCACGTCGGGGCGAGCGCGTGCAGTGGCACGTAGGACACCAGGCGCGCGTTGTCGGGTATCCGGTCGAGTTTCTGTTGTTCGGATTCCGCGATGGTCGCGACCAATTCGATGTCGAGGTCGGCCAGCGAGTCGAGGATGTCCTGGATGCTGACCGCGTAGCCCGCGTCGTGTTCGGTCGCGCTGACGCCCATGGTGAGGGCGATGCGGGGTTTGGTGGGTGGTTGGTGGAGCCAGGTGGGGATGGTGGCTGGTCCGCCGTAGGGGATGTATTGCATGGGGAGGTAGTGGAGGTTGTCGGCTTCCATGCGGA
>NZ_JBQTHF010000112.1:0-7415 GCF_052390155.1 Actinokineospora sp.
GGCCGTGGGGCTGGATTCGCCCGCGCGGTCGGCCACCGATCCCACCCCCGCCCCGCGCCGACCCCCCCGGCGCCGCGGCCGATGGTAGACCGACCCCGGGTGGGGCGGCCGGAGCGAGATGCTCCGCCCGCCCCAGGGTCAAACCCGAGCGACACTAACCAGCGGATCGCGATTCGCGAATCAGGAGCCCCACACCGGCCGCGATCAACGCCGCCACCCCCGCCCCGGTCAGCCCGAGGTGAACCCCCTCGGTGATCCCCCGGCCCACGAGCCCACCAACTTCCCCCCCACTCTCGGCGAACATCCGGTTGGCCAGCTCCCGAGCCGCCGGGCCGGACAGCTCCCCGGAGACCACCCGACCGAACCCCTCGGCCACCAACGCCCCCAACACCGCGATCCCCACCAGCGCCCCGATCTGCTGCCCGGTCTCCCCAGTGGCCGACGCCAGCCCGGCCCGCTCGACCGGCACGCTCCCCAACAGCGCACTGTTGACCGGCGGAATCGTCAACCCGATCCCGACCCCGAACACCACCAGCAGGTACCACCAGGACGAATACGCCGCGTCCGCGCTGATCCCGCCCAGCAGCAGCAAACTGACCCCCATCAACACGCCACCCGCCACGATCGGCGGCCGAGACCCGAAGCGCCCCGCGATCAGCCCGGCCAGCGGCGCGGCGATAACCACCGCCACCATCGCGGGCAGGAACCGAACCCCCGCCGTGGTCGGCGAGAGTCCCTGGACCTGTTGCAGGAAAAGGCTGAGCAGGAAGAACGACGCGTACATCCCGAACGCCACCAGCGCGATCACCAGCGTGCTGGCCGTGAACGTGCGCGACCGCCACAGTTCCAAGTGGAGCATCGGATTCGACACCCGCCGCTCGACGGCGACCAGGACGACGAACGCCACCACCGAGACCGCGAACAGGCCCAACACCGGAGCAGCGGTCCACCCCAGCCGGGTGCCCTCGATCAGCCCGAATGTCAAGGTGCTCAACCACAGCACGGTCAACAACTGACCGGGCAGGTCGACAGCGCCCCGAAAACGCGCCGGGGAGCCCCAGCCGCCGAGGACTCGGGCGCCCAGGATCAGCGTGAGCACACCGATCGGCAGGTTCACCAGGAACACCGACCGCCAGCCCCACGCGTCGACCAGGGCGCCGCCGAGGATGGGGCCGAGGATCAGGGCGAGGCCGGACACGCCGGACCAGATGCCGAACGCCCGGGCCCGGTCGCGGGCCGCCGGGAAGGTCTGGGTCAGGATCGCCAGGGTCTGCGGGGTGACCAGGGCGGCGCCGAGTCCCTGCACGATCCGGCCGCCGACCAGCACCGGCAGGTTCGGCGCGACCGCGCAGACCGCCGAGCCCGCGGTGAAGACCGCCATGCCGGCGAGGAACATCCGGGCGCGGCCGAGCCGGTCGCCCAGGCTGCCCGAGGTCAGCAGCAGGGCGGCGAAGATCAGCACGTAGCCGTCGGCGATCCACACCAGACCGGCGATGTCGGCGTCGAGGTCGGCGCGGATCGCGGGCAGCATCAGGCTGATCGCGGTGCTGTCGAACAGCGCCATGAACAGGGCCAGGCACACGATGACGAGCGTGGCGGCCGGGGCTCGTTCGGTGGTCCGCGGAACGGCGGAAACCATGGTGCTCCTCGTCATCGGCGACAGGTCGAACTCCACCGTGTCAGCGGGCGCGGACCAGCCCAAGCCGACTGCGAGCGGCCCGCCCGGGCACGTCGGGCGGGGTGCCGGACCGGGCACCACCCGTCGGGCCCGGTGGTGCGGGACCATCGGCGACTGAACCGGCCGCGCGGGGGGAATAGCGTCGGAGTCCCGCACATCCACGGCAGGAGTCGGCGATGACGTCACACCGGATCGCGGCCCACCGGGCTTCGGCGAACGAGAGTCCGTACGCCCCGCCCGCCGCCGTCATCGAGGCAATGGCCGCGGCGGCGGCGCGGGTGAACCGCTATCCCACCGTCTATCCCGACGCGCTGGCCGAGGCGATCGCGGCCCACCACGGCATTCCCGCCGACCAGGTCGCGGTCGGCGCGGGCGGGGCCGGGCTGATCCAGCAGATGCTGCACCTGACCGCCCGGGGCAAGGGCGAGGCGGTCATCGCCTGGCGGTCGTTCGAGGGCTACCCGCTGCTCGCGGACGCGATGGGGGTGCCGGTCCGGCGGGTCCCGCTGCGCGCGGACACGCACGACCTCGACGCGATGGCGCGCGCGGTGCGCAGGCGGACCAAGCTGGTGTTCATCTGCAATCCCAACAATCCGACCGGCACCACGGTGACCCACGCCGACCTGATCGCGTTCCTCGCCCGGGTCCCGCGCCGGGTCTTCGTCGTCCTGGACGAGGTGTACCGCGACTTCGCCACCGACCCGGCCGCGGCTGACGGCCTGCGGCTCTACCGCGACCACCCGAATGTGGTGGTGCTGCGCAGTTTCTCGAAGGCGTACGGGCTGGCGAACCTGCGGGTGGGCTATGCCATCGGCCAGGCCGGGCCGATCTCCGCGCTGCGTGCGGTGACCATGCCGTTCCTCGTCTCGGACGTGGCGGCCGCCGCGGCGGCCGCCGCGCTGGCGACGGAGGCGGAGTTCGCCGCCCAGCGAGCCCGTATCGTGCGGGAACGCGAGCGGGTCGCGAGCGGCCTGCGCGCGACCGGACTCGCCGTGCCCGCCCCGCAGGGGAACTTCGTCTGGCTGCCGCTGGGACCGTCCACAGCGGACTTCGAGGCGGCGTGCCTGGCCCGGGGACTGCACGTGCACGCCTTCCCCGGCGAGGGTGCGCGGATCACCATCGGTCTGCCGGAGAGCAACGACCTACTGCTGGAGATCGCGAGAGGACACCGATCGTGACCGACACCCGCGATGTGCTGACCAGGCGGACGCCCGCCCCGGCCATGACGCTGTCCTACGGCCCGCTCGCCGATCACGTGGCCGATCTCCGCCTACCGTCCACAAAGGACCCCGCGCCGCTGCTTCTGTTGTGGCACGGTGGTTTCTGGCGGGCCAAACACGACCGCACGGTGATCGCGCCGATGGCCGCGGGCCTGGCAGAGCGCGGGTTCGCGGTGGCCAGCGTCGAGTTCCGGCGGACCGGCGGGGGCGGCGGCTGGCCCGCCACGTTCGTCGACGTGGCCGCCGCCGCGGACCGACTGCCCGCGCTGGTCGAGTACGCGGTCCCGGGCCGGGTCGACCGGACCAGGCTGGTGTACGCGGGCCACTCCGCGGGCGGGCACCTGGCGATCTGGGCCGCGCTGCGCGACCGGCTCGACGTCGGCGCGCCCGGCCGCACCGCGCACCGTCCGCGGGTGGCGGGCGTGTTCGCCGTGGCGCCGCTGCTCGACCTGGCCGAGGCCCACCGGCTCGGCCTGGGCGAGGACGCCGTGGACGCGTTCCTCGGCGGCGGCCCGGAGCACGTGCCCGACCGCTACGCCGCCGCCGACCTGACCCGGCTGGGGACCCCCGCGGTCCCCACGGTGCTCGTCCACGGCGATCAGGACCAGCGGGTGCCGGTCGAGCAGTCCCGCCGCTACCGGGACCGGACAGGGGTCCCGCTGGTCGAGGTGCCCGGCGCGGACCACTTCGCCGTGATCGATCCCGAATCGCCCGCGTGGCCCGCCGTGGTGGCCGCCCTGCTGGACCCGAAACCGCTCGTCGGGGCGCCCCTGGCCTGAGTGGACCGGCCGATCGGGTACCACCCGGGGGTACCGCATCCGGCCATCCCCGCGCCACCGCACCGCCCCTACGCTTCGGCCATGACCCAGGTGAGCAGGAGAAACGCCAGGAGCGCGGTGTCCCCCGCACTCACCCCCGATGGCATCGCCGACTTCACCAAGAGACTCACGGAGTTCTGGCAGTCCTACGAATTCGTCCGACAGGACGAGCTGACCCGGGCGCAGTACCTGGTGTGGCAATGCCTGGCCGTGTTCGTCTCGCGAAACATCGAGGACGGCCCGGACGGCGAGCCGATCGACTGCGTCCCGTTCCTGGGCAACCTCGACACCGGCGACTCCTCGACCGCGCCCTTCCCCGCCGTCTCGGCGCACCTGGCGCGCGAGGTGGTGTCCGAGCACCTGCGGCACTACTCCGTGGCGATCACCGACGACGGCCTGGTCGAGGCGTTCTGGGGGTTCCTGGCGCGGTTCGGGTTCGCGCTGGCCGACCAGCGCGAGCGGCTGGACACGATCGTCGGGTACGGCACCGTCAACCTCTACGACTCGCTGTGCCGCTACCTGATGACGATGCCGGGCGACGTGCTGCTCATGCCCGAGCTGACCTACGGGTTCTTCCTCGCGCAGCCGCACCGGGCAGGCGGAACCGTGGCCACCGTGCCGTTCGACGCCGCGGGCAAGATCGGCCCGGCCGAGCTGGCGCGGGTGATCGAGACCACCAACGAGGCGCTCTACCGGCGGTGGCTGCCCGACCGCGCCGCCGCCGTCACCCGCGTCCTCGACGAGCTGCACCAGCGGGGCCGGATCGAGGCCGCGCCCACCGCCGACGTGGTGTCCCGGCTGGTCGACGGCCTGGACGAACTGTCCCCCGACGACGGCGCCCGCGAGCTGTACGCGCGGGCCATCGCGCGGTACCCGGGACTGTCGATCGGCATCCGGGTCACCGGCCACCGGCACCCGCACCAGATCCTGCGCCCGCCGCGCGCGGTGGCGCTGCTGCACATCAACCCCGGGCTGACCGGCGCGGTCTACAGCGCCGCCGAACTGGCCGCGCTGGCCGCAGTCCTCAAGGCGCGCGACGTCTCGGTGATCGAGGACCTGGCGTACCACTCGATCCGGCTCGACGGGCCCGGCACGCACTCCTTCCAGCACCACCTGCCCGACACCTACACGCTGTTCGGGCTGTCCAAGCCGTTCGCCGTGGCGGACCTGCGGGTCGGCCTGCTGCTCGCGCCGAAGATCGAGTCGAGCAGCGTCAACCACCTCATCGACACCAGCGTCGGGTTCGTCTCGGGCGCGCTGCAGCGGACGATGGCGGCGTGCCTGGGCGCCGATCGGGACGAGCTCGCGGCGTACCTGGACGAGGTGTCCGGTGGCTACGAGTTCCGCCGGGCGCTGATGACCGCGATGCTGGAGGGCATCGGGTCGGCCAGGGTCGATCCGGCGGTGCGCCCGGAGGTCGAGCGGGTGCTGCGCGCGGGTGCTGCCGGGTTCTTCCGGGAGAAGTTCCGCCACGGGATCGTCCTCACGGACACCGCGCTCGATCCCGGTGGCGACCGGTACGAGGATCTCCCCGCCGCGGTGCTCGACGAGCACGCCCGGCTGGTCGACGCCTTCGTCGGCGAGGGCCTGGCCAGGTGGTTCGAGATCGAGGTGGTGCCCACGGCCGGGTTCTTCCAGATCGTGAGCTGTCGGCGGCTGCTGGCCCGCAACCCGGTGGAGGCGGCCGGGATCGAGCTGCGGACGGCGTTCGACGTGTTCGCGTTCCTGGCCTATTTCCTTGGTGTGCGGTCGATTCCCGAGGAGGGCATGGGGCTGCCGCGGCCCGACACCACCCGGCTGCGGTTCTCGTTCTCGCCGGAGGTGTCGACGCTCGTCACGACCCTGTTCACCACCTACCTCGCGCTCTCCGGGCTCGACCGCTGAAAGCCCTGTGACAGCAAGCAAGCCTGCCGGTCCTATGCCCACTTAGGACCGGCAGGCTTGCTGGTGCCCGCGATTCACCGCAGGGCGACCAGGCCGTCCTCCGGCGCCGCCTCGTCGGCTTCGCGGACCGCGGTGAACGCGTCGATCACCCGGTCGAGGTGCCGGTCGGTGTGCTCGGACTGCACGCTCAGCCGCAACTGCGGGTTTCCCTTGGGCACGGCGGGATAGATCGCCGGGTTGACGTAGACGCCCGCGTCGAACAGCGCGCTCCACGCCAGCACGGCGCTGCCCTCGTCGCGCATCCGCACCTGCAGGATCGGCGTCTGCACCTCGGTGCCGTCGATCAGCCGCGGCGCGGGCGGCACGTCGAAACCCAGTCCCGCCAGTGCTTCGCGCAGCCGCGCGGCGTTGGCGGTGAGCCGCCCGCGCTTGTCATCGCCCTCCGCGGACAGCACGATCCGCAGCGCCGCCTGGGCCGCGCCGAGCCCGGCGGGCGGGGTGGCGGCGGTGAACAGGAACGGCCTGCTGTTGGTCCGCAGGTAGTCGATGACGTGCGCGGGCCCGGTCACGAAGCCGCCGCCACCCGCCAGCGCCTTGGAGAAGGTCCCCATCCGCAGGTCGATCGCGTCGACCAGGCCGGCGAGCGCGGCGACGCCCTGGCCGCGCGGCCCGAGGATGCCGAACGCGTGCGCCTCGTCCACCAGCAGCCGCGCCCCGTGCCTGCGCGCGGCCGCGGTCACCCCCGCGAGGTCGGACATGTCGCCCTGCATCGAGTACACGCTGTCGACGACAACCAGGGTGCCGGTGCCGTCGCGGCGGGTCCGGTCGAGCACGGCGTCGAGCCGGTCGAGCCGGTTGTGCTGGAAGGGCATCAGCCTGCCGCGGGCCAGCGTCGCGCCGTCCAGGATCGAGGCGTGGTCGCCGCCGTCGCAGATCGCCACCTCGTCGGCGCCCACCAGCGCGGAGATGACGCCGAGGTTGGCGGCGTAGCCGCTGGGGTAGATCAGCGCGTCGCCCTCGCCGAGCCACTCGGCGACCTCGGCCTCCAGTTCCAGGTGCAGCGGCACAGTGCCGTTCATGACCCGGGAGCCGTTGAGGGACGTGCCGTAGCGCAGGGTCGCCTGGTGGGCTCCGGTGGCCACGCGCGCGTCGCCGGACAGGCCGAGGTAGTTGCTGGAGCCGAGGTTGACGCACGGCACGCCGTCCATGATCGTCACGGCCGAGGGCGGGCCCTCCATCAGGCTGAAGTACGGATACCTGCCCACTCCAGCCAACTGCCGGGTCAGGGACCGGATGTGGTTGTCGTGCGTCTTGGCGAATACGTCTGTGGGCACCGATCAATGCCACCACCGGCGAACGCGGCCGGACAGCCTCGACCGACGCCGCCGGGCGGGCAGGTCTTCCCTGATCATCGGGTGGTGCCCATCCGGCAGGCCCGGCCGGGGCGGGCGGGCCGGGGATCGGACGTTAGCTTGGACGGGTGGCGCACACACGACTCGCACCGACCGACGGCAGCCCCAAACGGGAGCGTGGGTGGCCGCGGGCGCTGCTCCTGGTCGTCGTCGTGGGCGTCGCCTACTTCGTCGGATTCGCGGCGCTGGTCTCCGCCGCGAAGATCACCGCCGAGCCCGCGGTCCTGGTCCTGGCGGGGCTCGCGGCGGCGGTGCTGGTCAATGGGGCGGGCGTCGCGCTGGCGATGCGGCGGCGCCCGCCCGGGCGCCGGCGGGCGAACTCCCCCGGGGTGTTTGGCCCGGGTTTCCAGGTCACCACGCAGGGTCCCCACAGCGGCGCCGCGGCGGCCCCCGCGGCCCCCCC
>NZ_JBQTHF010000113.1:0-31295 GCF_052390155.1 Actinokineospora sp.
GTAACCCCTCGCCCCACCTTTGGGTGGCTTTTTTGTTGCGTACTGGCGCCAGAGGCGTGTTTTCTTTGCTTTCCCTCTCCAACGACGAGGGACGCGACCGTGCGATAACCGTCACTCATCTCGCGCAGTGGAAACCGGTTGTCGCCATTGCGTACCCACAGGCCGTCCGAATCGACGCCTTCGATGCGGTAACCGTCCGGAAGGAGACCATCGGACAGGATCGCCAGCGCGGCCGTCTTTGTTTGTTCAGCCCCCGGCCGTTGTTCCAGATGGCGGAGATGTTGCTCGATGAGCCAGCCGACACCTTCGGCAAGCGACGCGTCCTCGTGAAACAGACTGACCAGTCGAGCAACCGGTCCAGGGCTCAGCATCAGGCGTTGTGCGTCTCCGGCGCCACCTACCAACCGCCGAAAGGGCCCGTAAGCCGCACAGAACCAGCCATTCGGGTTATCTTGCCACGGCCCTCGCACCGACAGGCTCTTGTTTCTCGCGCTGCCGAGCGAGGCCAGTGCGGGCTGGACGACCCTTCGCGCGGTCGCTCCCGATTCTTCGGGAATGGTCCACTCCAGACCTGCGGTGAACTCCCCCTTCGGCGGCCTACCCTGGCCGAATCGGTCGAAATTCGAATCATAGGCGATCCGAACCTCGGCCCGAGCTTGTCGACAATCTGCCGAAACCCAGTTATCGAAGTCTGGAACCAGACTCCGGGCGACTGCCGGACCACTGACCGCGAGAGCGATGCCGCGGAGGAACGACGTTTTCCCAGAACCATTCCGGCCCGCAATCACAGTCCACCCGGCATAGGACTCGTCTGGTCGCCGGAGTGCGATTTCCACGTCGCGGGCGCCGTGAAACCCCCGAATGTTACGCAACGTCACCCGGGAGAGATACATCTAGGCTCCGCCTCCTGTCAACGCCGACTCCAGTACCGGAAATGTACTGCTGGAACGGGCATCAGCCGACGGTGACGCTAGGCGCGCCGGTCTCGCCATCGACTGGGTCGCCCATTTCTTCGGCCAGGCGCAGGGCTTCCTCGATGAGGGTTTCCACGATCTGGTGTTCGGGGACGGTCTTGATGACCTCGCCCCGGACGAAGATCTGGCCCTTCCCATTGCCGCTGGCGACGCCGAGGTCGGCTTCGCGGGCTTCGCCGGGGCCGTTGACCACGCAGCCCATGACGGCGACGCGCAGGGGGACTTCCATGCCCTCCAGGCCCGCGGTGACCTCGTCGGCCAGTTTGTAGACGTCTACCTGGGCGCGGCCGCAGGAGGGGCAGGAGACGATCTCCAGTTTGCGCGGGCGCAGGTTGAGCGACTGCAGGATCTGGGTGCCGACCTTGACTTCCTCCACCGGCGGGGCGGAGAGCGACACCCGGATTGTGTCACCGATTCCCTGACGCAACAGGGCGCCGAAGGCGACGGCGGACTTGATGGTGCCCTGGAACGCGGGACCCGCCTCGGTGACACCCAGGTGCAGCGGATAATCACACTGTTCGGCCAACAGTTCGTACGCGCGAATCATCACGACGGGATCGTTGTGCTTGACCGAGATCTTGATGTCGTGGAAATCGTGCTCGGCGAACAGCGATGCCTCCCACATAGCCGACTCGGCCAGCGCCTCGGGAGTCGCCTTGCCGTATTTCGCCAGCAAACGGGGGTCCAGCGAACCCGCGTTGACGCCGATCCGTATCGGCGTCCCGTGATCCTTCGCGGCCCGCGCGATCTCCTTGACCTGGTCGTCGAACTTGCGGATGTTGCCCGGGTTCACCCGGACCGCCGCACACCCCGCCTCGATCGCCGCGAAGACGTACTTCGGCTGGAAGTGGATGTCCGCGATCACCGGGATCTGCGACTTGCGGGCGATCGCGGGCAACGCCTCCGCGTCGTCCTGGGTCGGGCAGGCGACGCGGACGATGTCGCAGCCCGCCGCGGTCAACTCCGCGATCTGCTGCAGCGTCGCGTTCACGTCCGCCGTCACCGTCGTCGTCATCGACTGGACCGAGATCGGGTGTTCGCTGCCGACGCCGACCGGTCCCACCTGGAGCTGCCGGGTCTTGCGGCGCTCGGACAGCACCGTCGGCGGCAACGTCGGCATGCCGAGCATCACGTCGGACATCTGGGCCTCTCCTGAGGAATTACTGCAATCGAATGGGGTTGACGATGTCCGCGGTGACCGTGAGCAGCACGACCGCGCCGCCGACCAGGACCAGCACCATGGTGATGCCGGTGAGCCTGGTGTAGTCGACCGGGCCCGCGGGGGCCTTGCCGCGCAGCTTGCGCAGCAGGTCGCGCACCTTCTCGTAGAGCGCGATGGCGATATGGCCGCCGTCGAGCGGGAGCAGCGGGAGCAGGTTGAACACGCCGACGAAGAAGTTCAGCGCGGCCAGCATCAGGATGAAGATCTCCCAGAGGCCCCGCTCGGCGGCGTCCGCGCCGATGACGCTGGCGCCGACGACGCTGATCGGGCGCTCCGGGTCGTTCTCCGCGCCGCCGATCGCGCGGACGACGGCCGGGATCTTCTCCGGGAAGCGCATGAGCCCTTCCCAGGTCTTGGCGAACATCTCACCGGTGAAGGTGACCGTGCCGCCGACAGCCGCGAGACCGCCGAACTGCACCATGCCGCCGGGGGCGATGCCGACGGCACCGACCTGGACGACCCTGTTGTCGTCGCGGCCCACGACCGAGTTGGTGGCCGTGCGCTGCACAGTCGCCACGTCGACGCGCACCGTGCGCTGTTCGCCGTCGCGTTCGACCAGGAAGGTGTTGGTGCCGCGCAGGTCGCGGACCTTGGTGACCAGTTCGGTCCAGGTGGCCACCGGCTGGCCGTTGACGCCGACGATCTCGTCGCCCTCGCGGATGCCCGCGGTGGCGGCGGGCGACGGGTCGCCCGAACCGCACTCCGCGAGTTTGAGGGTCTTCGGGTCCTGCCGCGCCGCCGCGCAGTCGGTGGCGCCGACCAGTGGGCGCTCGGTGTAGTTCGGCAGGCCCAGAGTGATCGCCATCATGTACAGGATGATGAACCCGACGATGAAGTGCGTTATTGAGCCGGCGGAGAGCACCACCACGCGCTTCCACACCGGGTAGCGCCACATCGCCCGGGGCGCCTCCTCCGGGGTGACCTCGTCGAGCGCGGTCATGCCCGCGATGTCGCAGAACCCGCCTGCCGGGATGGCCTTGAGGCCGTACTCGGTCTCACCGCGGCGGAAGGAGAAGACCTTCGGGCCGAAGCCGACGAAGTACCGCCGGACCTTCATGCCGAACGCCTTGGCGGTGAGCATGTGCCCTGCCTCGTGCAGCGCGACGGACACACAGATGCCCAGCGCGAAGACGATCAGCCACAGGAGCCATTCGAGCACGGTCAGTCCCTTCCCGGCCCGGCGGCGTCGCGCGGGCCAGCGGTCACCGCGAGGAATTCTCGCGCGCGGGCGCGGGCCCAGTGCTCGGCGGCGAACACCTCCTCGACGTCGCGCGGCTCGCCCTGCCAGGCGCCTGCGTCGTCGAGTACCCGCTCAACAGTGTCCACAATGGCTGTGAAGGTGGCGTCGCCTCGCAGGAACGCGGCCACCGCCTCCTCGTTCGCCGCGTTGTAGACCGCGGGCAGGCAACCGCCGGTCTCCCCCGCCGCCCGCGCGATGCGCACGGCCGGGAACGTGTCGTGGTCGAGCGGTTCGAAGGTCCACTCGGTGGCCTCGCTCCAGTCGCACGCCTTGGCCGCGCCGGGGACCCGGTCGGGCCAGGCCAGCGCCAGCGCGATGGGCAGCCGCATGTCCGGCGGGCTGGCCTGGGCCAGCGTCGAGCCGTCGGTGAAGGTGACCATGGAGTGCACGATCGACTGCGGGTGCACGACGACGTCGATGCGGTCGTACGGCACGTCGAACAGCAGGTGTGCCTCGATCAGCTCCAGCGCCTTGTTGACCAGGGTGGCCGAGTTGATCGTGATCACCGGCCCCATCGCCCAGGTCGGGTGGGCCAGCGCGTCCCGCGCGGTGACGTCGGCGAGGTCGGCCCGGCGCCTGCCGCGGAACGGGCCGCCGGACGCGGTGAGCACGAGCCGGTCGACCTCGTCGGCCCGGCCGCCGCGCAGCGCCTGCGCCATCGCGGAGTGCTCGGAGTCGACCGGGACGAGCTGGCCGGGCTTGGCGGCGCGCAGCACCAGCGAGCCGCCCGCGATCAGCGACTCCTTGTTGGCCAGGGCCAGGGTGGCGCCGGACTCCAGCGCCTTGAGCGTCGGCGCGAGGCCGCGCGAGCCGGTGATCGCGTTGAGCACGATGTCCGCCGGGACCGCCTCGATCAGCTCGGTGACCGCGTCCGGGCCCGCGAAGACGCGTGGCATGCGGAACCCGCCGCGCGAGTAGTCGCGCCGCTGCGCCTCGGCGAACAGCGCGAGCTGCACGTCCTGGGCGGCGGTCGCCCTGGTCACGGCGATCGCGGCCACCCCGAAGCGCAGGGCCTGCTCGGCGAGCAGGGCCGGGTCGGCGCCGCCCGCGGCCACCCCGGCGACGGAGAACCGGTCGGGGTTGGCGGCCACGAGGTCGAGGGCCTGGGTGCCGACCGAGCCGGTCGAGCCGAGCACCAGGAGCGAGCGTCCGCGGTCGTCGCCGCGCGCGAGGGAGGCTGTCATCACCCTCCATTGTTCCCGATGGCCGAGGGCCGTACGCCACCGCGGGGCGTGGCGCGCGTCTCGCCCGCTGACCCGACGGTAGCAACCTAGGTTAGCCCGTTCGGTCCAATCCGAAAATACTTTCGCTCCGAAGGCGTGATCCGCCACCAGCCGGGGCATATCACCGGCAACAGCGTACGACTTCCGGGACACCCGGCGGTCATGAGGAAGGAGCACTTCGATGGGCATTATCGGCTGGATCATCCTCGGACTGATCGCCGGTCTCATCGCCAAGGCCATCATGCCTGGTAACGACCCGGGCGGCATCATCGTGACGATTCTGATCGGCATCGTCGGCGCTATTATCGGCGGCTTCATCGGCAACGCCATTTTCGGCGGCGGGCTGGAGAACTTCTTCTCGCTGCAGACCTGGCTGCTCGCCATTCTCGGCTCCCTGATCCTGCTCGGCATCTACCGACTGGTCACCGGCCGAGGTCGGGGCAGGGCCCGCGCGTAACGCGAGACCGGCTCACACCCGAGGGCGCCGTGGACACCACGGCGCCTTCGGGCTGTCCGGGGTGTGAAACTATGACCCGGCACCGATCGAACAGCAACGATCGAACAGCCAGGAGGACGCACGTGGCGGGCACGGGACTGGAGAAGCGCAAGGCCACGGCCGCCGCGCAGACGGTGAGCCCGCAGGACGAGCCGTCGGCCGAGTGGGGTTGGCACGGGTCCTTCCCCCGCGCGACCGCCTTCGCGGGCATCCTCGTGGGCCTGGCGATGTTCGGGATGCTCATCGGCAACCACACCGGCCTCACCGAGGACCTGTGGCTGATCGGGGTGGGTGTCGGCCTGCTCGCGGGCGTGGGCTGGCTGGTCCACAAGCGCCGCACCTCCTGGCGCAGGTAAAAGCTTTCGACGCGGGAACCCGGCCGGTGTGGTCGGACCGCGTTCGCCCAACTGGTGGGCACCGGTTGCGTTCGTGCGCATGAGCGCATTGGCTATGGTCATGCCCCCCAGCGATCTGGAACCGTTCTGGCCTTCGCGCCGGCCGCGGCTGTTCGATGAGGCATGTCCGGTGGCCGTACGGGTCTGACCACTCGACTCGTGCGGCCGTGCCGTCAGGTACGCCATCCCGGCCGCGCCTTGGACGGTGGCTCCGGGATGGTCCGCTTCCGACACACCGGAAAGGCCCATCATGTCCGTCACGGACGACCTGCTCGCCAACAACGCCCGCTACGCGGAGACCTTCGAAGGCCCGCTGCCCCTCCCGCCCGCCAACCACGTCGCCGTCGTGGCGTGCATGGACGCGCGGCTCAACGTCTACGGCGTCCTCGGCCTCGAAGAGGGCGACTCGCACGTCATCCGCAACGCGGGCGGCGTGGTCACCGAGGACGAGATCCGCTCGCTGGCGATCAGCCAGCGGCTGCTCGGCACCCGCGAGATCATCCTGATCCACCACACCGACTGCGGCATGCTCACCTTCTCCGACGAGGAATTCCGCGAGGGAATCCGGGCGGAGACCGGGATCAAGCCCGCCTGGTCGTCCGAGGCGTTCGGCGACCTGGAGACCGACGTGCGCCAGTCCCTGGCGCGGGTGCGGACCAGCCCGTTCATCCCGCACACCGACCAGGTGCGCGGGTTCGTCTTCGACGTGGCCTCGGGCAAGCTTTCCGAGGTCATCTAGCACCTCGACCGGCGCCGCCCCGTTCTCTCTTGCGTCCTGGGCGGCGCCGGTCGAGCGCGTACCGAGCCTGCCGTCGACCGGGAAGAGCATCCCGCACGGCAGCAGTTGCAGCAGCAGGATGACGACCCGCACCGGGATGCCGCCGTCGGAGTTCGCGATCATGGCACTACCGCGGTGATCCCCGACGCGCAGGACGCCGCCCGCTGGTCGGCCACCAGCGCGGCGAAGGTCGCGTCGTGGTGGAGGTCGGCGAGCACGGCCCACAGCGCGGCCTGGTCCGGGGCCGCCTGGCCGAGCATCCAGTGCGCGAACGCGTCCGTCGCGACGAACAGCAGGTCGCCGGGCAGCAGTGGGCCGCTGCCGAACGCGAGCCGGTCCGTCATCCGCGCCATGGTCGCCGTCGCCGCAGCCCGCGGCGTCCTCCTACTCCGCCGCGGTATTGCCCGCCTTCTCCAGCGACAAGCACACCGAGTGCGCGAACACCATCGGCCGCTCTCACCGGTCCCGGAACTTCATCAGGGTCGACAGCCCGGCGTTGAACACGGACCCGCGGGCGCCGTCGTCCAGGTCGACCAGCGGACAGGGAGTTGTCGAGCAGCAGGGTGGCGCCGTCCGAGATCTCGATCGTGGTGAGCCGCTTGGCCCACTCGGTGAGGTCGGCCCCGTCGAACGGGCTGCCGGTGACCAGGCCGTCGGTGATGTTGATGACGGCGATCGCGTCGGCGCCTGGTCCGCTGTTCTCCCCGTGTCCGACTCTTGATCAGCCGGGTAGTACAGTGCCGCGAACTGATGGACACCCGTCTACTTTGTCGGTAGCACTCAGTATTCACATACCTGAAAATTGAAAGGTGAACTACGCATGTCTGCAGCGGTTGTCACGCGTGCCGAGATCCTCGCCGTGATCCAGGGCAACATCACGAAGGTCGTGGAAGGCGCCCGGGGCACGGAGATCTCCCCGGAGGCGAGCCTGAAGGACGACTTCGGCGCCGACTCGCTGGAGATCGTCGAGGTCGTCTCGCGCTCGATGAAGGAACTCAAGGTCAAGGTGCCGCGCACCGAGCTGTCGAAGGCAGCCAACATCGGCGAGCTGGTGGACATCTTCGAACGCTTCGCCGCGGCCTGAGAAACCGACGACCGCAAAGGGTGGAAGACGCCATGGACAGGCCCCCCGAGCAGCGGGTCGTGATTACCGGACTGGGCGCGGTCACCTGCCTGGCCGACAACGTTCCAGACCTCTGGTCCGGCCTTGTCGGCGGCCGGTCCGGCATCACCAACTGGAAGGACATGGACGACCGGGTGGCGTGCCGGGTCGCCGGAGACCTGAGCGACTTCGACCTCGACGAGCACCTCGACCGCGTCGGAGCCGACTACCCCGCGGAGCTGACCAAGGCGGCCAAGCGCATCCTCCGGGTCACCCCGCACTCGGGCACGCTGACCGCGGCGGCCGCGCTGCAGGCCTACGTCGACGCGGGATTCGGGGTGCACCCGCCGGAGTCCGAGCGCATCGGGCACGTACTGGCCGGGCACAACCTGAAC
The DNA here is from genome assembly GCF_052390155.1 of Actinokineospora sp. NCBI lineage: Bacteria > Bacillati > Actinomycetota > Actinomycetes > Pseudonocardiales > Pseudonocardiaceae > Actinokineospora > Actinokineospora sp. The sequence goes on from NZ_JBQTHF010000113.1 coordinate 7,826, forward strand.
ACCCCGAACATCGTCGCGAACAGCCGCACCTTCGCCGAGGAGCCGGAGTTCATCGACCCGCTGTTCGGCATGGTGAACCTGGACACCGACGTCGTGGGCGCGGTCGGCGAGCTACTGAGCCTGCGCGGACCGGGCTTCATGATCGGCGGCGCGTGCGCGAGCGGGAACCTCGCCGCCCTCAACGGCCTGGACATGATCCGCGCCGGGCGGGCGGACGCGGTCGTGGTCACCGGCGGCACGATCGCGATGGACCCGCTGGTGGTGCACTCGTGGGTGATCATCGAGGCGCTGACGTTCACGTCGTTCAACGACGACCCGACCAGGGCGAGCAGGCCCTTCGACGCCCGGCGCGAGGGTTTCGTGCCGAGCGAGGGCTCGGCCGCGGTGGTCATCGAGTCGCTGGCCAGTGCTCGGCGGCGCGGCGCGACGATCTACGCCGAACTGCTCGGCGGCGCCGCCGCGTCGGACGCGAACCGGCAGACCCGCCCGCACCAGGAGGGCCAGCGGCGCGCGATGCGCGGCGCGCTGGCCGACGCGCGGGTCACGGCGGAGCAGATCGACTACGTGAACGCGCACGCGACCTCGACCCCGCTCGGCGACGCGGTGGAGGTGGCGGCGGTCAAGGAGGTGCTCGGCGAGCGCGCGCCGCACACCCCGATGAACTCCACCAAGTCGATGGTCGGCCACTCGCTCACCTCGGCCGGGGTCATCGAGATGATCGCCACCACCCTGCAGATCCGGCACGGTGTGCTGCACCCGACGATCAACCAGGAGACCGAGGACCCAGCGCTCGGCCTGGACTTCGTCCCGAACGTGGCCAGGGAGCACCGGATCGACACGGCCATCTCGAACTCGTTCGGCTTCGGCGGGATCAACTCGTGCCTGGTCATCGGCAGTCACCGGTGACTGCCGAGTCGACCGCGCTGCTGCTGGCGGGCCAGGGCAGTGAGCGGGTCGGGATGGGTGCCGACCTGGCGGCGGTGTGCGGCGGCTGCCGGGAGACCTTCGCGCTCGCCGAGCAGGCTCTCGGTCAACCGCTGTCGCGGTGGATGGCCGAGGGCCCGCAGGACGTGCTGCGGCGGACCGAGGTCGCCCAGCCCGCCCTGCTCGCCCTCGGGGTCGCGCAGGGTGAGCACCTGCGGCTGCTCGGTGTCGAACCGGTCGCGCTCGCGGGCCACAGCCTCGGCCAGTACACCGCGCTGGTGTTGGCGGGCGCGCTGGGGTTGGCGGACGCGGTACGGCTGGTCGCCGCCCGCGGGCGGCTGATGCAGCGGACCGTCCCGCGGGGCCGCGGCGCGATGGTGGCGGTGGCCGGGCTGACCATGACCGAGGTGGCGGCGGCCTGCGCGACGGGCCGGACGCACGGCGTCGTCGACGTGGCGTGCTTCAACGCGCCGGGCCGGCTCGTGCTCTCCGGGGAGACCGCGGCCGTGGCGGCCGCCGCGGCGGCGTGCTGGGAGGCAGGCGGCGGCACCACCGACCTGCCGGTCAGCGCACCGTTCCACTGCGAACTGCTCGCGCCGATGGTGCCCGAGTTCGCAGGCATGGTGGCCGAGACGCCGGTCGCCGCGCCGCGTGTTCCGGTGGTGGACAACGTGACCGCGTGCCCGCTGCGGGACGCCGAGGCCGTCCGACAGTCCCTTGTGGACCAGATCGTCGCGCCAGTCCTGTTCGAGGAGAGTCTGAAAACGCTGGCCCAGATGGGAGTTCAGCGCTTCATCGGCTGCGGGCCGGGTGCGGCGGCACTCAAATTCGCGTCGTTGACGACCCCCGAGATCCGGCGGGTCACGTTCGACGACCTGACCGCGGCGCACCGCGGCGTCGGAGGTGCCCATGTCGGATCGCTTCGACCGTAAGGGATTCGTCGTCACGGGCGGCACTCGCGGCATCGGCAGGAAGGTCGTGCTCGCGGCCGCGGCCGAGGGCGCGGAGGTGGTGTTCTGCGGGCGGGCCGAGTCGGCCGCGACCGGCGCGGAGGTCGAGTCGGCCGTGCGCGCCGCGGGGGGCCGGGCGTGGTTCGTCCCGGCCGACATCGCCGCCGAGGACGACGTCGAGCGGCTGTTCGACGTGGCCGGGGAGGTGCTGCCCTCGATCGACGTGGTGGTCAACAACGCGGGCGTGGCCCGGGACGCGCTGCTGGTGCGGGCGACCCTGGCGGACTGGAACGAGGTCATCGGGGTCAACCTGCGCGGACCGTTCCTGACCTGCAGGCGGGCGGTCGGCGAGATGCTGACCCAGGACGGCGGCGGCCGGATCGTCAACGTCGCCTCGTTCACCGCCAACGGCCTGGTCGGCGCGGCGGGCTACGCGGCGTCGAAGTCCGCGCTGCTCTCGCTGACCCGCAGCGTGGCCAAGGAGTACGGCCGCCGCGGCATCGCCTGCAACGCGGTGGTTCCCGGGTTCGTCGACACCGACATGACCCGCGACTACGACCCCGCCGCCAAGGCGAGACTGGCCAAACTCAGCCCGCACAACCGGTTCGGACGACCCGAGGAGGTCGCCGACGCGATCCTCTTCCTTGCCTCGGCCGAGGCGTCGTTCGTCACCGGGGACGCGGTCTACGTGTCCGGCGCGGTGCGCGACGTGCCGCGGCTGACTCCCTGACGTCGAAGGAAAGCACTCATGAAGACCGCAGTCGGCATCGACGACATCACCTTCTACGGCAGCACAATGGCCGTCGACGCGACGGCACTCACGATCGCCCGCGGCGGCACGGAACGCGACGCTCGGCGACTGCGGCTGCTGCGCCGCTCCCTGCCGCCGAGCTTCGAGGACCCGGTGACGCTGGCGGTCAACGCCGCCCGCGCGCTGCAGGGCGCCGCCGACCCGGACCGCTACGGGCTGCTCATCGTGGCCACCGAGTCCGGTGTGGACTATGCGAAGCCGCTGAGTTCCTACGTGCACAAGCATTTGGGGCTCACGCACCGATGCAGGCACCTGGAGGTCAAGCACGCCTGCTACGCGGGCACCGCGGCACTGCGCCTGGCCGCCGACTGGGTCGGCGCGAATCCGGCGAAGAGCGCACTGGTCATCACCACCGACATGGCCCGGCGGCTGTTCCACGATCCGGGCGAACCCGCCGAGGGGGCCGGTGCCGTCGCGATGGCGGTGACCGCCGATCCCCGGGTGCTGGTCCTGGATGACGAGAACGGTGTCGCCGCGCGTGAGGTGTACGACGTGATGCGGCCGACGCCCGTACTGGAGACCATCCACTCAGGACTGTCGCTCGCCGCGTACCTGGACCTGTTCGAGTTGGCGTGGGCCGGTTATCGCGAGGCCGCGGGCGCGGACGTCTTCGCGGAGTTCGCGCACGTCATCTACCACACGCCGATCACGCCGCTGGTCCAGCAGGCACACGGGCTGCTGCTGGAAGCGGCCGACCCCGACGCCGACCCCGCCGAGAGCTTCACCCGGATGGTGCTGCCTTCCCTTACCTACACCCAAGAACTGGGCAACACCTACTCGGGCAGCCTGTGGACCACGCTCGCCGCGCTGGTGGATCACGCGCCGTCGGTCACCCCGGGGACCCGGATCGGGCTGTACTCCTACGGTTCCGGTTCCTGCGCGGAGTTCTTCAGTGGCCGGTTCGGCAGTGCCGCGAGGGAAACCGTGGCCGGACACCGGTTGGCCGAGCAGCTCGCCGCGCGCAGGCTGGTGGACGTGGCCGAGTACGAGCGGATCGTGCTGGACACCGAGCGCAGCCTGACCCAGGCGCAGTTCAAGCCGGACCCGTCGCTCGCCGAAGGGCTCTACGAAGCGGCGTACGCGGGCCGCGGGCTGCTGGTGCTGGACAACGTGGCGGACCACTACCGAACCTACCGGTGGAGCTGATCATGCGCGATCGGCTGCGGATCCGGCTGCCCGCGGCGAACGGGCGCCCGGTGATCACCCTGACAGGCACCGAGGAGATCACGACAAGTCTGGGTGCGACAGACGCCCGCTACGCCACAATCGAAGGGCTCCCTGGCGTGTTCTGCGAGGGACTCGACCTGGCGGGCCTGGCCGAGCCCGCGGCCGAAGTCCGTACCGCGCAACAGAGTTACGCGGCCATGCTGCGCGCGATCGAACGCTCGCCCTGCCCGGTCGTGGCGCTGGTCGACGGGGTCGCGCTGGGCGGCGGGCTGGGCCTGGCCGCGGCGGCCGACCTGGTGATCGCCACCCCGGCGTCGACGTTCGGGCTGCCCGAGGTGCTGGTGGGGCTGATCCCCGCGGTGGCACTGCCGGTCATCGCGCAGCGCGTCGGCCCGGCCCGGGCCCGGCTGCTCGCGCTCGACGGCGGCACCATCGACGCGGCGGCGGCCGCGGCCATCGGCCTGGTGGACGAGGTCACCGACGATCTTGAGCAGGCGCTGGCCCGGCACGCGAAACGATTGCTGCGGATGGACCGCGCCGCGCAGCGGGAGGTCAAGCAGATCGCCGCGCGGATGGCGGCCCCGGATGCCGACACCGACGCGCTGCGTCGATTCGCGGCGCTCTACGACACCGCGGGCACGCGCGCCAGGATCGCGCGGATGGCGGCAGGCGAGCCGCCGTGGCTCGACAACACAGAGATCGACCGCACAGAGATCGACAACACGGAAGTCGAGGAAGCATCGTGACCGGCTCGACGGAGCTGCGGGACAAGGTGGTGCTGGTGACCGGCGGCTCGCGCGGCATCGGCCGGGCGATCGTGCTGGCCGCGGCCGACGCCGGGGCGCGGGTCGCGTTCTGCGCCCGCTCCCTGGGGCCCGCCACCGATGAGGTCGTCGCCGAGGCCGACCGCCTTGGCGGTCCGGGCAGCGCGCTCGCCGTCCGCGCGGACGTCGCCAGCGAGACCGACGTGGAGGCGTTGTTCGACGCGGTGATCGACCGGTTCGACCAAGTCGACATCGTGGTCAACAACGCCGGGATCAACCGGGACGCGCTGCTCGTCCAGACGTCCACTGTGGACTTCGACGCGGTGATCGCGACCAACCTGACCGGCGCGTTCCTGGTGTGCAGGCGCGCCGTGCAGGAGTTCCTGGCCCAGGGCGACGGCGGGCGGATCGTCTCGATCAGCTCGATGTCGCAAGCGGGCGCGACCTCGCAGGCGGCGTACGCGGCGAGCAAGGGCGGGTTGCTCGGCCTGACCCGCACGATCGCGAAGGAGTACGGCCACAAGGGCGTGCTGGCGAACGTGGTGACCGTCGGCTACGTGGAAACCGACCTCACCAGGGACATCGACGCCACACTGCGCCGATCGCTGGTCGCGGCGACCCCGCTGCGCCGGACCGGGCGACCGGAGGAGATCGCCGCGGTGGTCCGGTTCCTGGCCTCCGCGCGGGCCGACTACATCAACGGCGCGGCCGTGCGCGCCACCGGCGGACTCGAAGAGGTACCAACGTGACCGGAAAGCTCTACCGACTCCAGCGACACGCGGGCGGCGTCGCAGGCCTGCAGATCGCGACCGACGACGCGCCACACGTCGGCGACGCGGCACTGGACGCGCTGGGCGACGCGGTAGCCGAGATCCAGCGTGATCCGAGTGTGCGGGCGCTCGTGCTCGAAGGCGGCGACCGGCATTTCTGCAGCGGCGCGACCCGCGACACGCTGATGGACGCCGACGCCCCGCGGGCGATCGCGCGGCTGATGGGCGGCTTCCCCCGGCTGCTGCTGAGCCTGGAGATCCCCACCCTGGCACTGCTTTCCGGGCACGCGCTCGGCGGCGGGCTGATGCTCGGGCTGTGGTGCGATGTGGCGACCCTGGCGGAGGAATCCCTCTACGGCGCGAACTTCCTTGCGCTCGGCTTCACCCCGGGCATGGGATCGACGGTGCTGTTGGAAGAGCTGTTCGGCGCGCCGCTCGCGCGCGACATGCTGCTCACCGGACGGGTGCTCAAGGGCAGGGACATCAAGGCAGCGGGCGTGCCGATCTCGCACGCGGTGGTGCCGCGCCGCGAGGCGCGCGCCCACACCTACGCGCTGGCACAGGACATGGCCCTCGCGCCGCCGACCACGATGGCCGTCTTCCGGTCCCACCTCGCGGCCCGGCGCCGCGCGCAGCTCGACCGGGCCATCGCCGACGAACTGGCGATGCACACCGAAGTCTTCGCGCACGCGGAAACCCGCGCGCACATCCTCGAAAGCTATCCCGCGCTTTCCGACGAGACGGAACCTGCATGATCACCACCGACATCGACGGCCGCGCCGTCCTGATCACCGGCGGCACCAGAGGGCTGGGCAAGGCCATCGCGATGGAGTTCTCCCGCGCGGGCGCCGAGGTCTTCGTGACACACCGCTGGGGCAGCGTGGCGGAGGACGAGCTCATCGCCGAGTTCGTCGCGGCGGGCCATCCGGCGCCGGTGATCATCGAGGCCGACGTGAGCGATCCAGACGCGACCCGGGAGGTGATGGCGCAGATCAGGGCACGCAACGGCGAACTGCACGCCGTGGTCAGCAACGTGTCGTTCGCCAAGATCGTCGATGACGTGCACAGCCTGAAGAAGAGCAGCCTGGACATCTCCCTCGGCTACACGACCTGGCCGGTGGTCGACCTGGTGCAGCAGGCGCACGAGGAGTTCGGCAGGTACCCGAAGTACGTGCTGGCGATGTCCAGTGACGGACCCGAGGTCTGCCATGAGGGCTACGACCTGATCGGCGCGTCGAAGGCCGCACTGGAGACGCTGTGCCGCTACCTCGCCGTGCGGCTCAAGCCACACGGTGTCCGGGTCAACGTGGTGCGCGCGGGCTATGTGGACACTCCGGGCGCCCGCGCGACCTTCGGCGACGAACTGGTCGAGACGGTGCGCGAGCGCCTCGGCGAGGTGTTCATGGACCCGCTGCGGGTGGGCCAGGCGTGCGTGGCGCTGGCCTCGGGTCTGCTGGACGCGGTCACCGGGCAGGTCATCGTGGTGGACGAGGGCATGTCGCTGCTCGTCCCGGCCGCCTACCTGACCGGGCGGAAGGAATGCTTCGTCTTCCCCGACGAGCGGGTCCTCCAGTGATCGCCACCCTGTCCGACGAGATCGCGGACTTGTTCAGACAGGCCGAGAAGCGCCCGCTCGTCGCCGACCGCGGCACGAACCCGGTGCTGGGGCGGGCCGAGATCGAGCGGCACCTGCCGCAGCGCGACCCGTTCCTGTTCCTCGACCGGGTCACCCTGCTCGACTTCGACCGGCACCTCGTCGTGGCGCGCTACGACCTGACGCGCGCGGCGGAGGTCTTCGCCGGGCACTTCCCCGGCAGGCCGCTGTTTCCCGGGGTGCTGCAGATCGAGACCATCGGCCAGGCCGGAATCGTACTCGGCCACGCCGAGGGCGGGTCCGTTGTGGACTTCGCGCTGACCCACGTGCTGGCCGCCCGGTTCATCCGGCCGGTGCCGCCGGGCGGCGACATCGAGGTCATCGCCCAGTCCGTCGAGGACGGGCTGTTCCGCACGATCGTCGGGCAAATCCTGCGCGACGGTGAGGTCTGCGCGGTCGCTGCCGTGTCTGGAGTGGACGGATAGCCATGACCGACCTGTTCGACGTGATGATCGACGACCCGATGCTGGAGACCGCGGCCCTGGCGAAGTCCCAGGGGCTCTATCCGTACTTCCTGCCGCTGGAGCGCAGCGAGGGCACCGAGGCGGTCCTGGACGGCAGACGGCTGGTCATGGCCGGGGCGAACAACTATCTCGGCCTGGCCACCGACATCCGGGTGCTGCGCGCCGCCGTGTCGGCCATCGCGCGCTACGGAACCTCGTGCACCGGCAGCAGGTTCATGAACGGCACCCTGGCGATGCACCTCGAACTGGAGGACCGCATGGCGAGGTTCATCGGCATGGAGAAGGCGCTGGTGTTCGCCACCGGCTACCAGGCCAACCTGGGCGCGATCACGGCGCTGATGAACGAGGACCACGTCGCGGTGTGCGACAAGGAGATCCACGCGTCGATCATCGACTCGGTGCGGATGGCCGGTGCCCAGTTGGCCCGGTTCCGGCACAACGACCCGGACGACCTGGACCGGGTGCTCGCCGAGCACGACGGCATCCCGGCCATGGTGCTGGTCGACGGCGTGTACTCGATGGGCGGCGACATCGCCCGGCTCCCGGAGATCATCGACGTCGCCCGCACCCACGGCGCCCGCGTCTTCGTCGACGACGCGCACGGTCTGGGCGTGATCGGCCCGGGCGGGCGGGGCACCGCGGCGCACTTCGGCTGCGTGCGCGACGTCGACGTGGTGATGGGCACGTTCAGCAAGTCCTTCGCCTCGGTCGGCGGGGTGATCGCCGGGTCGGCCGAGGTGATCGAGTTCATCCGGCACAACGCGCGCCCGCTGCTGTTCAGCGCCGCGCTGCCGCCGCCCAGCGCGGCGGCCACGCTCGCCGCACTCGACGTGCTGGAGTCCGAACCGGACCGGCCGTCCCGCGCGCACCGGCACGCGGACCGGGTCCGCCACGAGCTGCGCGCGATGGGATACGACTGCGGTGCCAGCGAAACTCCGATCATCCCGGTGCGCGTCGGCGAGGAGTTCGAGACGATCGCCACCTGGAAGGCGCTGGTCGACCGCGGGGTCTACACCAATCCGGTGGTCTCCCCCGCGGTCCCGCCGCGCCAGGGAATGCTGCGCACCAGCTACATGGCAACCCACACCGACGCGCACATCGATCACGTGCTCACCGCCTTCAGCGAGCTGCGCCGCGACCGCGGGCGCCGACCGCCGAACAGTCCATAGTGGACGGTCCTGGCCAGGACGAGAGGAGTCGGCACAGTGGACACACCCACGCCGTTTCGGCGCGGGCGGTTCGCCGAACTGCCCGAACTGCCGCGGCGCCCGCACGGCTACCACGACGCGGACGCCACCGAGGTCGTGATCGACTCGGCGCCGTTCGGGCGGGTCCGAGTGCACGTCGTCGGCCACGGCCCGGCGGACGCGCCGCCACTGCTCCTCGTACACGGCCTCATGACGTCGAGCTACTCGTGGCGCTATCTGCTCGAACCCCTCGGGCGGCGGTTCCGGCTGGTCGTCCCGGATCTGCCCGGCTGCGGCCGCAGCGAGCCGGTGCCCGGACGGCCGCACTCGGCGGCGGCACTGGGCGTGTTCCTCGGCGAACTGCAGCAACATCTGGGGATCGTCGGCTGCGCCGCGGTCGGCAACTCGTTGGGCGGATACCTGTGCCTGCGCCGGGCACTCGCCGAGCCCGCGAGCTTCGGGCGGCTGGCGGTGATCCACGCGCCCGGGTTCCCGGAGCCCAGGCTGCGGGCGCTGCACACCGCGCTGACGCTGCCCGGGGTGCGCCGACTGCTGGCCGGACTGGTGCGCCGCGACCCGCCGCGGTGGGCACATCGCAACGTGCACTACTACGACGAGACCCTCAAGTCCCTTGAGGAAGCCCGGGAGTACGGCGCCCCACTGTCCACAGTGGAGGGATCGGCGGCGTTCACCCGCTACCTCGCGGACTCGCTCGATCCCGCGGAACTCACCGCCTTCGTGGCGCAGTTGCGGCGCAGGCGCGACGCCGGTCTCGGCTCGCCGACACCGCTGCTGCTGGTCTACGCCGACCGGGACCCGATGGTGCCGCCCGCCATCGGCCCGCGCCTGCACGCCCTGCTCCCCGACGCCGAGTACCACACCCTCCGCGCCACCTCGCACTTCGCCCACGTCGACAGCCCGGACCGGCTCGCCCCGCTGCTCCTCGACTTCCTCACGCCACCCGGCTGACCCGTACCGCGCGGGCCTGTCTGCCGCGTTTTCTCGGCCGGCGGGCTGATGTTCGCGCGGCCGGGTGGCTGCAGGATCTGCTCATGCCGATAACACGAATGAACCCAGCGGGCCTGAGCCCGCCCCCCGGCAATTGCCACGTCACCGTCGCCACTGGCGGACGCCTGGTGCACGTGTCTGGACAGGTCGGCCTCGACGAAACCGGGAATGTGGTGGGGCCCGACCACCGCTCCCAGGCCGAGCGCGCGTTCCGCAACCTGCTCATCGCGTTGGACGCGGCCGGAGCGACGATCGACGATGTGGCGAAGGTGACGTTCTACCTCGTCGACAACGGCCCCGAGGCGCTCGCGGCGCTGTTCGAGGCGGCGGCCGCGGTCCACGGCGAGGAGCTGCCGATCTCGGCCGTGACGCTGATCGGTGTCGCGAGCCTGGGCGACCCGGCGCTCAAAGTGGAGATCGAGGCGACGGCTGTGCTGCCGTAGCGGCATACTTCGTCGGTGGAAGCGGGGAATTGGCCCGCGCCGCCCGCGGCGCTGACCTCGTTCGTCGGCCGCGTCGCCGAACTCGACGCGGTCGGCGCGCTGATGGACGAGCACCGAATCGTGTCCGTCCTGGGCCCAGGCGGGTCGGGCAAGACCAGACTCGCCTGGGAACTGGTCGGCGGCACGCACCAGCGCGGCCATCCGTGGTGCTTCACGGCGCTGAACGACGAAGTCGCCACCGCGGCCCAGGTTGCCGAGCGGGTCGCCGCGTCGCTCGCGCTCCCCGCGGGCGCGGGCGACGCACTCGACGCGTTGTGCGCGACACTGCGCGGCGAGAGCGTGTTGATCGTCCTCGACGGCTGCGAGCGCACGGTCGAGCCGGTCGCCGCGGTGCTCACGCGCCTGGTCACGGCGTGCCCCTCGGTGTCGGTGCTGGTCACGAGCCGGGAACCGCTGTCGGTCGCGGGTGAGGTCCTCTATCGGCTGCCGCCGATGGCGCTGCCGGTCGGCGACGATCTCGCCGACGCGGTCACCCTCTTCCTGGTGCGGGCAGGCCGCGCGCCGGAGTCACTCGACGCCGACGAGCGGCAGATGGTCACCGAGATCTGCCGCGAGCTGGACGGCGCACCACTGGCTATCGAACTCGCCGCGGCCCGGCTCGACCACGTCGAACTGGTCGACGTGGCGCGGGGCCTCTCGGACCGATTCGCCCTGCTCTCGCGCGGGCCGCGCAGCGCACCCGCCCGCCATCGCACCATCGAGGCGTGCATCGACTGGAGCCACGACCTGCTCGACGAGCACGACCGGTCGGTGTTCCGACGCCTGTCGGTGTTCGCGGGCCCATTCGGCCTCGCCGCCGCCACCGCCGTGACCTCACTCGACCGTGCCGCGGCGATGGCCGCCGTCAGCAGGCTGGTCGACCGGTCACTGGTCGAGCGCGCTCCGGCCGCCCGCGACGGCACCGCCCGATACCACCTGCTCGCCACGCTACGGGCGTACGGGCGGCGCAGGCTCGACGCCGCGGGCGAGAGTGTCGCGATCTCCGGGGCGCACCTGTCCTGGTGGGTCGGCCTGGCCCGCCAGGCGCGCGACGGCCTGGAGGGCGCCCAGAGCAACGCCTGGCTCACCCGGCTGCGCGCCGAGGTCGACGACCTGCGGGCCGCGCTGCGCCATGCCGCCGACGTCGGGGACTGGGCGGCGCTTGCCGACCTCGTCACCGCGCTCACGCTGTTCTGGCACGGAGCCGGGCTGCACCGGGACGGCCTGCGGCTCGCCGAGCGCGCCGTCGCGGCGATCGATCCGTCCGATGAGGACAGAAGAGACCGGCTCTCCTGGGCGATCGGCCACTTGGCGCTGTACCTCGGCGATCTTGATCGCGCCGCGCTCGCGACCGACCGCGGCCAGCAGGATGGGGCGATCGACGCCCGAGTGCTCACCGTCGCGGGCGGGACCGCGAACTGGACCGATCCGGCCAGGGCCCGACCGCTCCTGCGCCGCGCCATGGCCGCCGCACGCGCCGCGGGCGACGCCTGGTGCGAGGTCGACGCCGCGCAGAAACACGCGTACTCGCGGGTGATGCAGGACCGGTGGGCGCAGGCCCGCACGGAGGTCGACGCCCTCGCCGAGCGCGTCGAGGCGCTCGGCAACCCGGTCTTGCTCGCCTGGCAGGAGTACGTCCGCACCCGACACGCGGTCTACGGCGGCGATCTCGACCAGGCAAGCCGACACGGTGCCGCGCTGATCACCCACGCGGAGGCCACCGGCGAGCCGATCACCATCGCGACCGCGGCGGGCGCACTGACCGAGGCCGCCCTCCTGCGCGGCGATCCCGACGCCGCCCGCGCGCACCTGGGGTGGGGGCGCGCGGGCGCCGGGCGGTGGGTCGACAAGACCATGGCCGGGTCGTTCCTCGATCTCACCGACGCGGTGATCACCCTCGCGGTCGGGCCCGATCCGGCCGCCCTCGACGCACTGGCGACCATCGTGGCGGGCTACCAGGCCGCTGGTGCGACCTACCCCGAGGCGTTCGCCCTGGCCTACCTCGCCGACGCCGCGCACAGCGCGGGCGCACACGCGACCGTCCGTGCGGCCGCCGCCCGCCTCGCCGAGATCGCGGTCCACACGGACAACCGGCGCTGCGCGGCCCTGCGCGACCGGTGGACGGGCATGACCGACCTTGCCACCGGCAGGCCCGATCTCGCCCTCGGCGCGCTCGTCCGCGCCGCCGAACTCCTGCTCGCCGAGGGCTTCGCCGCCGATGCCGCACGAACGCTGCACGCCGCCGCGGCCGCGTGCGCCGCCCTCGGGCGTCCGGCGATCAGCGCCAGAGTTCTCGGCGCCGTCGACGCGGCCCGCGACCGGCACGGCTGGCGCGGCATCCTCACCAGGCCGACGGATCTCGGCGTCCGCGCGGAAGTCGCCGCCGTCGCGGGTGACCGCTTCGACGCGCTACACCGCGAGGGCGCGACACTGTCGCTGTCGGCGGCCGTCCAGTTGCTGATGCGCGCCCGCAGCCCGCGCAAGCGGCCGCGCACCGGCTGGGCGAGCCTGACAGCCACCGAGAGCCACGTCGTCGACCTCGTGGTGACCGGCGCGTCGAACCCCGAGATCGGCGCACACCTGTTCATGTCCCGCGCGACCGTCAAGACCCACTTGGCCAGCATCTACCGCAAGTTGGAACTCACCTCCCGCACCCAACTGGCCGCCGCCGCCGTCTCCCGGACAACCGATTCTTGATTGGTTCCAGAAAGTGCGGCACACTTCGGCGCGTGCCCACGGCTTCGGACTTCGAGCGCATGCTGCGCGGCGTCGCACTGCGGGTGACGCGTCCCCGGGTGGCCGTGCTGTCCGCGGTGCACGACCGGCCGCACGCCGACACGGATTCGATCATCGGTACCGTACGTGCGGATCTCGGCGGAGTGTCCCACCAGGCCGTCTACGACGTGCTGCGCGCGCTGACCGCGGCGGGGCTGCTGCGCCGCATCGAGCCGCCGGGCTCGGTGGCGCGCTACGAGGCGCGGGTCGGGGACAACCACCACCACGTCGTGTGCCGGTCGTGCGACGCGATCGCCGATGTCGACTGCGCCGTCGGCACGACGCCGTGCCTGACCGCGTCCGACGACCACGGCTTCTCGATCGACGAGGCCGAGGTCATCTACTGGGGCCTGTGCCCCGCCTGCTCCACCGCAACCAGTTCCTGAGCACCCTTGAGCTTGGAAGGATTCCCGTGTCTGACAGTCCTGACGCCGTCGTCGGAGAGATGAACGAGGAGAGCGCGGGCGGGTGCCCGGTCTCCACCGGTCGCTTCAACCACCCGACCGAGGGCGGGAGCAACCGCGGCTGGTGGCCGAACCAGCTCAACCTGGCGATTCTCCGCAAGCACTCCGCCGCGGCCAACCCCATGGGCGGGGACTTCGACTACGCCGCCGCATTCGCCACCCTGGACATCGACGCACTGACCAACGACGTCGACGAGGTCCTGACGACGTCGAAGGAGTGGTGGCCCGCGGACTTCGGCCACTACGGGCCGTTCATGATCAGGATGGCGTGGCACAGCGCGGGCACGTACCGCGTCGACGACGGCCGCGGCGGCGCGGGCGCCGGCATGCAGCGCTTCGCGCCGCTGAACAGTTGGCCGGACAACGGCAACCTCGACAAGGCGCGCAGGCTGCTCTGGCCGGTCAAGCAGAAGTACGGCGCCACGATCTCGTGGGCGGACCTGATGATCTTCGCGGGCAACCGCGCCCTGGAGACGATGGGCTTCACGACCTTCGGCTTCGCCGGTGGCCGGGCCGACGTCTGGGAGCCCGACGAGGACGTCTACTGGGGTCCTGAGCGCACCTGGCTCGGCGACGAGCGCTACACCGGCGACCGGGAGCTCGAAAACCCGCTGGCCGCCGTCCAGATGGGCCTCATCTACGTCAACCCCGAGGGCCCCAACGGCAACCCGGACCCGCTCGCGGCGGCCAGGGACATCCGCGAGACGTTCCTGCGCATGGCGATGAACGACGAGGAGACCGTCGCGCTGATCGCGGGCGGGCACACGTTCGGCAAGACCCACGGCGCGGCCGACCCGGACGAGCACGTCGGCCCCGAGCCCGAGGGCGCATCCCTTGCGGAGCAGGGCTTCGGCTGGACGAACACCTTCGGCAGCGGCAAGGGCCGCGACGCCATCACCAGCGGCATCGAGGTCACCTGGACGGCCACGCCGACGCGGTGGAGCAACAGCTTCTTCGAGAACCTGTTCGGCTACGAGTGGGAGCTGACCAAGAGCCCCGCCGGGGCCAGCCAGTGGCAGCCGAAGGACGGCGCCGGGGCGGGCACCGTGCCGGACCCCGAAGACGGCTCGCTGACGCGCACCCCGACGATGCTGACGACGGACCTCTCCCTGCGGATGGACCCCGTCTACGAGCAGATCTCGCGGCGCTTCCTGGCGAACCCGGACCAGTTCGCGGACGCCTTCGCCCGCGCGTGGTTCAAGCTCACGCACCGCGACATGGGCCCGATCCAGCGCTACCTCGGGCCGCTGGTCCCGCGGGAGACGCTGATCTGGCAGGACCCCGTGCCCGCCGTGGACCACGAGCTGGTCGGGGCGGACGATGTCGCCGCCCTCAAGGACCAGATCCTCGACTCGGGGCTCTCGGTCTCCCAGCTCGTCGCCACCGCCTGGGCGTCGGCCTCGACGTTCCGCGGCAGCGACAAGCGCGGCGGGGCGAACGGGGCGCGCATCCGCCTCGAACCCCAGCGGGCCTGGGAGGTCAACGACCCCGACACGCTGGCGACGGTGCTGCGCACCCTGGAGGGCATCCAGGGTGCCTTCGCGGGCGCCCAGACCGGCGGGAAGAAGGTCTCGCTCGCCGACCTCATCGTGCTCGGCGGGTGCGCCGCGGTCGAGCGGGCCGCCAAGACCGCGGGCCACGACGTGCGGGTCCCGTTCACCCCGGGCCGCACGGACGCCGCGCAGGACCAGACCGACGTCGAGTCCTTCGCCTCGCTCGAACCGACCACGGAGGGGTTCCGCAACTACCGCGGCAAGGGGCACCGGCTGCCGTCGGAGTACCAGCTCGTCGACCGCGCGAACCTGCTGACCCTGAGCGCGCCCGAGATGACCGTCCTCGTCGGCGGCCTGCGCGTGTTGGGCGCGAACCACCAGCAGTCCACGCTGGGCGTCCTCACCTCGACGCCCGAATCGCTGACCAACGACTTCTTCGTGAACCTGCTCGACATGGGCACGCGGTGGTCGGCGACGTCCGAGGACGCGGACACCTTCGAGGGCCGCGACCGGGTCACGGGCGAGGTCAAGTGGACCGGCAGCCGCGTCGACCTCCTCTTCGGCTCGAACTCCGAGCTGCGCGCCGTCGCCGAGGTCTACGCGAGCGACGACGCGCGGGAGAAGTTCGTGCACGACTTCGTGGCCGCGTGGGACAAGGTCATGAACCTCGATCGGTTCGACATCGCCTGATCCCGGTGTCCAGGTCGGCAGCTCGCCTGCCGACCTGGACACCCCGATCGGCTGTCAACTGCCCACGCGTGATCGGCTCGTGGTCGAGCGCCAACCAGGCGGCGGGTCCTCACCGACCAGTCCGTCCACCGCCTCGCGGAGCAGGTCGGCGTGCCCGGTGTGCCTGCCGTACTCCTCGATCAGGTCGCAGAGCAGCCTGCGCAGGCTGGCATGCTGCCCGTCCGGCCCGGACACATGGACGAGTTGGTCGAGTCCGCCGCCTGCCAGGGCCGCGTCGAGGCGTTCACGGGACCGCTCCACGGCGCCGTCCCAGAGCGCGTAGAGCTGTTCGGGGGTGTCGTCGGCCGCGGAGGTGAACGGCCAGTCGTGGCCGTCCCAGTCGGCGGTGTTCCACGGCGCGCCGAGCGGCTCCCCGCTGAGTTTGGCGGTGAAGATGTGGTCCTCCACGACGGCGAGATGCTTGAGCAGCCCGCCGAGGGTCAACGAGGAGGCCCCGACGCGCAGCCGCAGCCCAGCCGCGTCGAGGTCGTCGACCTTCCAGCGGAACGTCGTGCGCAGGCGTTCGAGCGCGCCGACAAGGTGCTCAAGCTCGGTGCCCGCGAAGGGCGGTTCCCAGGGGGTGTCACTGTCTGCCATGCGGCCACCGTAACCCTCGGCACCGACACTCCGCGGCTATCCCTCCGCGGCGAGCTGTCCGCACGCGGCGGCGATCTCCTGGCCGCGGGTGTCGCGGACCGTGCACGACACACCCGCCGCGTTGACCCGGCGGACGAACTCGCGCTCCACGGGCTTCGGGCTGGCGTCCCACTTGCTGCCCGGCGTCGGGTTCAACGGGATCACATTCACATGCGCAAGCTGCCCCAACCGCGTGCGCAACAACTTGCCCAACAAGTCCGCCCGCCACGGCTGGTCATTGACCTCGCGAATCAACGCGTACTCGATGGACACCCGACGACCGGTCTTGTCCGCGTAACCACGCGCCGCGTCCAACACCTCGGCGACCTTCCACCGGTTGTTCACCGGCACCAACGTGTCCCGCAACTCGTCATCCGGCGTGTGCAACGACACCGCGAGCCGCACCTGCAGCCCCGCGTCGGTCAACTTCCGAATCCCCGGCACCAGACCCACCGTCGACACCGTCACCGATCGCTGCGAGATCCCCAACCCCTCCGGCGCCGGATCAGTGATTCGCCGGACAGCCGCCACCACCCGCGAATAGTTCGCGAGTGGTTCCCCCATGCCCATGAACACGATGTTCGACAGCCTGCCGGGCCCGCCGGGCAGTTCGCCGTCGCGCATCGCGGCGGCGCCGATCCGCACCTGGTCGACAATCTCGGCGGTGGACAGGTTGCGGGTGAGCCCGGCCTGGCCGGTCGCGCAGAACGGGCAGGCCATTCCGCAGCCCGCCTGGCTGGAGATGCACAGCGTGGCGCGGTCGGGGTAGCGCATGAGGACGCTCTCGACCAGCGTGCCGTCGTGGGCGCGCAGCAGCGTCTTGCGGGTCGTGCCGTCGTCGCAGGTGACCTTGCGGACCTCGGTGAACAGTGTCGGCATCAGGTCGCGGACGAGCTTCTCGCGACGCACGGCCGGGATGTCGGTCATCTCGTCGGGATCGACGGTGAGGCGCGCGAAGTAGTGATTGGACAACTGCTTGGCCCGAAACGCCTGCTCGCCGAGTTCGGCGACCGCGGTTCGGCGCTGGTCGGCGGTGAGATCGGCGAGGTGACGCGGCGGCAGGCCGCGGCGCGGGGCGTCGAAGACTAGCGGAAGGGAGGTCATGGCGACCGCCATTCTCCCATGCCTGGCGGGGTGCTCTTACCGGGTCGTCGGCGGGGTTGCCGCGCAGTTGCGGGCGGATTCGCCCGCGTCCTTGAGGTCGTCGGGGAGGTCGAGGCCGTTCATCGTCTTGAGCGCGCTCTCGACCCGCGCATCGCGGTGCCGAAGCGGTCGATCGCGCCGCGGCCAGCGCTGCCCGCATATCGCCTCCGACGCCAGATCCACACGGTCGGTTCCGATGATGTCATGCCCAGAACAAGTTTCCGTTGCATCGCGATACGTTCCGATATATCGTTGACCTATCGCGAGCAGATGCTCACGACAACCAGCGTCCCAGGAGTGAAGAATGCGTACCTCGCACGAACACCGGCGCCACGCCAGGCGCCACCACCATCACCACGCCCACCGCCACTTCGCGGATCTGGGCCTGGACTTCGACCCGGAGGATGAGATGACCCCGCCCTTCCCCCCGATGCCGCCGTTCGCACCCGGACCGCCGTTCGGTTTCGGCGGGCGTGGCCGCGGCCGCGGACCGGGCCGAGGGCACGGACCCGGCAGGCAGCGGCGCGGCGACGTCCGCGCGGCCCTGCTCAGCCTGCTGGTCGAACGACCGATGCACGGCTACGAGATGATCCAGGAGATCGCCGCCCGCAGCGGCGGATTCTGGAAGCCCAGCCCCGGCTCGGTCTACCCGACGCTGCAACTGCTGGCCGACGAGGGCCTGGTCCGCGGCGTCGACGGCGACGGCGGCAAGCGCCTGTTCGAGCTGACCGAGGACGGCGCCGCCGCCGTCGACAAACTCGACGGCGCACCCCCGTGGGAGCAGGTGACCGCCGACGTCGACCCGACCGAGGTCAGCCTCCGCAGCGCCATCGCGCAGCTCACCGGGGCCGTCATCAACGTCTCCCACGCCGCCACCTCCGCCCAGAAGGCACGCGCCGTCGAGATCATCGACGAGGCCCGGCGCCGCCTCTACGCCCTGCTCGGCGAAGCGACCCCCGCCGACCAGGACGACTGACCCAGCAGGCACCCGGCCTACAACGCGCTCACTGACGCACGATGAGCCCAGTCGGCTTGCGGCGAACCAGCACGCGGTAGCCCACCGGGAACTCCAGGCCCGGCACCTCCGCGATCGCCCGCGCGGCCACGGACGCGGAGAACTCGATCCGCAGCACCGCCTCCAGCGTCGCCCGGTCGGCGAACCGCCACACCGTGGCCACCCGGTGCCGGGTGAACCCCTGCAGCTCGAAGAACCGGTCTACCTCGGTGGGGCGGTAACCGGGCAGGTCGGCGCGCATCCACGGGCCGTAGGGCGGCGCGCAGGCGTCGAGGTCGACGATCACCAGCGCGCCGCCGGGCCGCAGCACCCGGTCGGCCTCGCGCAGGCCGGGTTCGCAGCCGGGGCCGAAGAAGTACGCCGTGCGCGCGTGGACGACGTCGTAACTCGCGTCCGGCACCGGCAGCGCCTGCGCCGACCCAAGCACGGCGGCCACCCCGGCCGTCCCGGCGACCCGCGCGCGGGCCCGCTCGACCAGCGGCGGATGCGGCTCCACCCCCAGCACCGAGGCCGCCGTCGCGGCGAACCGCGGCAGGTGGAAGCCGTCGCCGCAGCCGACGTCGAGCACGTCGCCAGTCCACGCGCACACCTCGCCGAGCAGCCGCCACACCGCCCCGTCGGCGTCCTGGGCGAGGTTCTCGGCCGCGTAGGTGTCGGGCCAGTGCCAGATGTTCGGACTCGGCACGATCTCCAGCGCCCGCAACGACGTGCGCAACCGCTCGCGCGCCCTCGACACCAGCCCCATGGACACAGCAAAGCACGGTCGGCGGCTGACATCACCACCTGATCGAGTTAGCGTCGGCGCAGGAGGTGCGCGATGCCCACCGACGCCATGAGCGCGATCGACGCGGTGCCGGACGGCACTCCCGGCAGGCCGTGCTGGGTCGAGCTCGCGACGCCGGACCCGGGCACCAGCACCGCCTTCTACCGCGAACTCTTCGGCTGGACCTACAAGATCGGCGACGACGGCTACGGGATGGCCTTCGTGGACGACGTACCCGTCGCAGGCCTCTACACCCCGCAGGGCCGCCAACCGAGCCTGTGGACGCTCTACCTGACCGTGCACGACACGGAGAACACCGCCGAGCGGGTACGCCACCTCGGCGGGCAGGTACTCACCGAGCCGCGCGAGATCCCCGGCCAGGGCGGCCTGCTGGTGGCCGCGGACCCCAGCGGCGGCGCCATCGGGTTCTGGCGCCAGGACGCGGGCTGGGACCTCGGCACCGGCTTCCCCGGCGCGTTCACCTGGGCGGAGCTGAACACGTGGGACGGCGCGGCCGCCGACACGTTCTTCGGCGCGCTGTTCGGCTTCGAGCAGACCCAGATCGGCGACGGCCACGAGTTCGACTACACGATCTGGCGACTACAGGGCGACGACGTGCTGGGCAGGCTGCGGATGGGCGCTGAGTTCCCGCCGCACTACCCGCCGCATTGGATGGTGTACTTCGAGGTGGCCCCCGAGATCGGCACCGACGGCACCGCGAGCCGGGCCAAGCGGCTCGGCGGCAAGGTGTCCGTGGCGCCGTTCGACACCCCGTACGGGCGCGCGGCGGTCCTGGAGGACCGGACCGGAGCCGTGTTCACGGTGCTCGACCGGTCCCGCACCCAGACCGTGGCGCCCGAGGAGGTCATCGGCGCCGAGGTGGACGACCCGTACGACGACTGATTCAGGCGGGCACGAACAGGCGCAGCAGCAGCCACGACACCACGGCCGAGGGCAGCAGCGAATCCATCCGGTCCATCAGACCGCCGTGGCCGGGCAGCAGCGTGCCCATGTCCTTGATGCCCAGGTCACGCTTGATCACCGACTCGACCAGGTCGCCCAGCGTCGCGGTGGCCACGATGGCGGCACCGAACACCACGCCCTGCCACCACTGACCGTCCAGCATCAGGGTGACGGTGAGACCACCCGCGACGACGCCCGCGACCAGTGAGCCCGCGAACCCCTCCCAGGACTTCTTCGGGCTGATCGTCGGCGCCATCGGGTGCTTGCCGAACAGCACGCCCGCGATGTAGCCGCCGGTGTCCGAGCTGACCACGAGGATCATGAAGCAGAGCACCCGGGCCGTGCCGTCCTCGGGTACGACGAGCATCGCGGCGAACGCGGCGAACAGCGGCACGTAGGCGGCGGTGAACACCGACGCGCTGGCGTCGCGCAGATAGCCCGTGACGCCGCCGCGCAGCCGCCACAGCAGGCAGGCCAGGATCGTCACCACGAACGCGGCGAGCACCCCGTTGCGCTCGAACGGCCACGCCAGCCACACCATCGCCTGGCCGCCGATCAGCACCGGCCAGCGCGCCACCTCGATGCCCGCGCCGCGGCGCAGCGCACCGGCCAGCTCCCAGGTGGCCACCGCGACCGCGGCAGCGACGATGCCGACGAACACGTGCCGCACGGTGAGCAGGGCCAGCAGGATGCCGCCGCCCAGCACCAGGCCAACGGCGATCGCCGCGGGCAGGTTGCGTCCCGCGCGCGACACCGTGACCTCGGGCGTCTCTTCGCCCGTCGTCACCGGGCCATCCCCGACAGATTCATGCTCCAGCTCTCCCACGGGCCCGGCCACGCTGCTCGATTCCTCGCGCGCGGAGGTCAGACCTCCAGCAGTTCGGCTTCCTTGTGCTTGACCAGCTCTTCGACCATGCCGACGTACTTGTCGGTGAGATGCTGCAGTTCCTTCTCCGCGCGGACCACGTCGTCCTCGCCGGACTCGCCGTCCTTGACCAGGCGGTCGAGCTCCTCCTTGGCCTTGCGCCGCACGTTGCGGATGGAGATCCGGGCGTCCTCGCCCTTGGTCTTGGCGACCTTCACCATCTCCTTGCGGCGCTCCTCGGAGAGCTGCGGGATCACGATGCGAATGATCGTGCCGTCGTTGCTCGGGTTGACCCCGAGGTCGGAGTCGCGGATCGCTTTCTCGATGGCGTTGAGCTGGCTGACGTCATACGGCTTGACGACAGCCATCCTGGCCTCGGGGATCGCCACGCCCGCCAATTGGTTCAGCGGCGTCATCGACCCGTAGTACTCGACGTGGATGCGGGCGAACATCGCGGGCGTCGCGCGACCGGTGCGGATCGACGCGAGGTCGTCCTTCGCCACCGACACCGCTTTTTCCATCTTCTCCTCGGCGTCGAGGAGTGTGTCGTCGATCAAGGCTGCTCCTTGTCCCTTTCCGAACCCCACCGCGGTCAGCTCACGCGGTCGGTGTGCTGACCAGCGTGCCGATCCTCTCACCACGCACCGCGCGCGCGATGTTCCCCTCCGTCAGAAGGTTGAACACGATGATCGGCATGTTGTTGTCCATGCACAGGCTGAACGCGGTGGCGTCGGCGACCTTGAGGTCGCGTTCGAGCACCTCGCGGTGGGTGATGTCGGTGAACATCTTCGCGTCCGGGTTGACCTTGGGGTCCGCGTCGTAGACCCCGTCGACCGCCTTGGCCATCAGCACCACGTCGCAGCCGATCTCCAGCGCGCGCTGCGCGGCCGCGGTGTCGGTGGAGAAGTACGGCATGCCGACCCCGCAGCCGAAGATGACCACACGGCCTTTCTCCAGGTGCCGCTCGGCGCGCCGCGGGATGTAGGGCTCGGCGACCTGGCCCATGGTGATGGCGGTCTGCACCCGGGTGTCGATGCCTTCCTTCTCCAGGTAGTCCTGCAGCGCGAGGCAGTTCATCACGGTGCCGAGCATCGCCATGTAGTCGGCCCGGTCGCGGTCCATGCCGCGCTGGCTCAGCTCGGCGCCGCGGAAGAAGTTGCCGCCGCCGATGACGATGGAGGTCTGCACGCCGCCCCGCACCACGTCGGCGATCTGCCGGGCGACCGCGTAGACCACGTCCGGGTCGACGCCGACCTCGCCGCCGCCGAACATCTCGCCGCCGAGCTTGAGCAGCACCCGCCGGAAGGCACCGTTCGCGTTCTGAGTCACGTAGAACCCTCCTCGTGACTATGCCCCGCCCCCGGAACCCGAGGACGGGGCATAACCCTAATCACTGAGTGCTTCCGACAGGTCAGGACTGGCCGACCTCGAAGCGGGCGAACCGGGTGACGGTGACTCCCGCCTCGTCCAGCACCGCCTTGACCGTCTTCTTGGAGTCGAGCACCGAGGACTGCTCCAGCAGCACGACGTCCTTGTAGAAGCCGTTCACACGGCCCTGGGCGATCTTCGCCAGGGCGGCCTCGGGCTTGCCCTCTTCGCGGGCGGTCTCCTCGGCGATGCGCTGCTCGGCGGCCACGACATCGGCCGGAACCTCGTCGCGGGTGACGTAGCGCGGCTTCATCGCGGCGATCTGCATCGCGGCCGCGCGGGCGGCCTCGTCGCTGTCGCCGGTGTACTCGACCAGCACGCCCACGGCGGGCGGCAGGTCGGAGGAGCGCCGGTGCAGGTAGGTGCTCACAGCGCCGTCGAAGACGACCGCGCGACGCAGTTCCAGCTTCTCGCCGATCTTGGCCGAGAGCGCCTGCACGGCGTCGGCCACGGTGGTGCCGTCGAGGTCGGCGGCACGCAGCGCGTCGACGTCGGCGACCTTGCCCGCCTGGGCGGCGGCCACGATCTTGTCGGCCAACTGCTGGAACTCGTCGTTCTTGGCGACGAAGTCGGTCTCGCAGTTCAGCTCGACCATGACGCCGCCCGCCGCGGCGACCAAGCCCTGCGCGGTGGCGCGCTCGGCGCGCTTGCCCACGTCCTTGGCGCCCTTGATGCGCAGGATCTCGACGGCTTTCTCGTAGTCGCCGTCGGTCTCCTCAAGTGCCCTCTTGCAGTCCATCATGCCTGCGCCGGTCAGGTCCCGGAGCCTCTTGACGTCGGCTGCGGTGAAGTTCGACATCGTGCGTTTTCCGTCCTTCTTCGGTTACGCGCGTTGGTGTTCGTGGTCAGGCCGCGGTGGCGCCCCCGGGCCCCCCGCCGGCCCCCCCGGCCCCACCAAAAGACACAGCCCCCGGCGCCGGCCCGGCCGCCCCCCCCCCCCCCCCCCGCCCCCCCCCCCCCCCCCCCCCCCCCCCCCCCCCCCCCCCCCCCCCCCCCCCCCCCCCCCCCCCCCCCC
>NZ_JBQTHF010000114.1:0-6071 GCF_052390155.1 Actinokineospora sp.
CCCAGGTCAGGCGTTCGGCTTGGGTGGCCCAGAATCCCTCCCGGTCCGCCGCGGCGTCGGTGTAGGCCTGCGCGGTGACATTCGCCGCCGCCGCGAACTCCGCCGACGGCGCGAACACCCTGCTCTCCTGCTCGGTCATCTCGCCGCTCCCGCACTCTCGTGGCCTGAAAGGCCACCGTAAGAGCGGCCGGACCACACCGCTGGTCCGCCGCGACGGACGGTGCCAGGTCGGGGACGAACGGTCCACGAACGTCACCCGTTGCGGTGACCAGGGACTTAACATCTACCCAAAGCCGTCGAAAAACGGAGGGTGGATGTCGGTGCCGCAGCCGGAGGAACCCGCGGGGTGGCGGCTGCCCTGGTCGCGCACCGACCCGGCGTCGGTGCTCGGCGCCGCCCGCGCGATCGCCGACGACCTGGCCGACGGGCTCGCGGGGGTGCGGGTCCGGGCCGCCGCCCGCGGCATCCGGCGCCTGCTCGGCGCGGACGGCGTCGGCCTCGCCGACCTCTCCGGCCGCCCGGTCTGGGCGGGGCCGCTGCCGCCCGGCACGCGCTGGGTGGCCCTGGTCGACGAAGTCCTGCACACCGAGACCCGCGCGGGCCGCCCGCCGCTGCTCGCGGTGCCGCTGCACGTGCACGACGAGCTGACGGGTGTGCTCGTCGTCGCGGGCCCGACCCGGCTCGCCGCCGTCCGCGAGGTCGGCGAGTGGATCGTGGCCGCCCTGGAGCGGGCCCGGCTGGAGGCGTCCGCCGAGTACGCGGCGCAGGCCGAGCTGCGGGCGCTGCGCGCGGAGATCTCCCCGCACTTCGTCTACAACGCGCTGACCGTCATCGCCTCGCTCGTGCACTCCGACCCCGACCGGTCCCACGAGCTGATGCTCGACTTCGCCGACTACAACCGCTACAGCCTGGCCAGCCACGGCGAGTACACCACCGTCGCCGACGAGTTCCACGCCATCGAGACCTACCTCGCGCTGCAGCGCGCCGTGCTCGGCGACCGGCTGCGGGTGCAGGTCCGGGTCGCGCCCGAGGTTCTCGCCGTTGCCATCCCGTACCTGGTGCTCCAGCCGCTGGTGGAGAACGCCGTCCGGCACGGCATCGAGCCGCGCGCGGGCGGCGGGCAGATCCAGGTCCGGGGCGAGGCCGAAGGCACCGACTGCCTGATCACCGTCGAGGACGACGGCGTCGGCATGGACCCGGCCCGGGCCGAGGCGATTCTCGCGGGCCACGACGTCGCGGGCAGTGTCGGCCTGGCGAACGTCGATCGGCGGCTGCGCAACGTCTACGGGTCGTGGTTCGGTCTGGTGGTGGAGACCGCGGTGGCCGCGGGCACCAAGGTGATCGTGCGGATGCCGATGTTCTCCCCGGGGGTGATGCCGTGATGGGCAGCGGGCTGCGGGTGCTCGCGGTGGACGACGTGCGGGCCGCGCTCGACGAGCTGTGCAGGCTGCTGCGCGGGTCGCCCGAGGTCGCGCAGGTGCACGCGGCGGGCGACGCGCTCAGCGCGCTGAAGATGATCCAGGCCGAGCCGTTCGACGCGGTGTTCCTCGACATCTCCATGCCCGGCCTCAACGGCCTGGAACTGGCTTCCCTGCTGGCCAAGCTCAGCGAGCCCCCGGCGATCGTGTTCGTCACCGCCTACGACGGGCACGCGGTGTCCGCCTACGGCATCGGCGCCGTCGACTACCTGCTCAAGCCCGTGCGCGCGGAGCGCCTCGCCGACGCGCTCGCCAGGGTCGGCCGGATCACCGCCGCCGGACCCGCCCACGTCGACGTGCCGAGCGGGCCCGCCGCCCCCGCGCCCGACGCCATGCCCGCGCTGCCCGTGGAGTCCGACGGACGCACCCGGTACGTGCGCCGCGGCGAGGTGAAGTTCGCCGAGGCACACGGCGACTACGTCCGGTTGCACACCTCGACCGGCGTGCACCTGGTGCGGATGCCGATCTCCCGGCTGCAGGAGTACTGGGAGGGGTCCGGGTTCGCGCGTGTCCACAGAGGATTCCTGCTGGCCCTGGACGCGGTGCGCGAGCTGCGCAGCGACTCGGTGGGCGGCATGCTCGCGCACACCGACCTCGGCGACGTGCCGGTCAGCCGCAGGCACGCCCGCGAGCTGCGGGACCGGCTCCTCAAGGCCGCCCAGCGCGGCGAGCTGCGCGGGCGGGGCGGGTGAGCCCGCACCGCCGGGTGGTGGTGACCAGCCCGCAGACCCGGCTCGCGCACTCCCGGCGCAGGCACCGCGCCGCGTGGCGTCCACCCGCCATGGACCCGGGCGAGGTCCGCCGGGCGGTGGTCGTCTACCGGGCGCAGCGCCGCCGGGCCGTCGCCGCGCTGGTGGCGCTGTTCGCCCTGCTGTTCGGGCTTCCCGTGCTGCTGCACGCTTTCCCGTCGCTGGACGACACCCGGCTGGGGGGCATCCCGGTGTCCTGGCTGGTGCTGGTCGCGGTGCCCTACCCGGCCATGGTGCTCATCGCGCGGTGGCAACTGCGGCGAGCCGAAAGCGCCGAGGAAGCGGGCGACCCGGGGGACCAGGCGTGATCGCGCTGTTCGCGGTGGCCCCGGTCGTGCTGGTCACGTTGCTCGTCGGCCTGCGCGGCGTCGCGGCGATGCGCACCACGTCGGACTTCCTGGTTGCCTCCCGCCGGGTGTCGCCGCTGCTGAACTCCGCCGCGGTGTCGGGGGAATACCTGTCTGCCGCGTCGTTCCTCGGGGTCGCCGGGCTCGTGGTCAAGGACGGCGTCGGCGCGCTGTGGTACCCGGTGGGGTTCACCGCGGGCTACGTTGCGATGCTCGCCCTCGTCGCCGCACCGATGCGCCGATCGGGCGCGGTGACGGTGCCGGACTTCGCGGAGGCGCGGCTGGCGTCGAAGTCGTTGCGCAGGCTCTCGGCCGTGGTCGTGCTGGTGATCGCCGCGCTGTACCTGGTGCCGCAGTTCCGCACGGCCGGGCTGGTGCTCAGCGTGGTCAGCGGCAGCCCGTACTGGGTCGGCGTGGTAATCGCCGCCGTCGTGGTCAGTACGACGCTCGCGCTCGGCGGGATGCGCGCGGCGACCTACGTGCAGGCGTTCCAGTTCTGCTTCAAGCTGGTGCTGTTCATCGTGCCCGCGATCTGGCTGCTGCTGCAGGCCGGTCCGCAGGTGCGCCACGACGCGGTGCACCCGGTGGAGTTCACCCACTTCACGCGCGAGACCCCGGTGTCCTTCGGCCTGGAGGTCACCCTGGAGGTGCGCGAGCCGACCGTGGTGCGGTCGCCGGACGGCCCGCCGCGGGTCATCCCGCCGGGCGAGGTCCGGGTGTCCGCGGGCAGCACGATCGTGTTCGCCGTGGGCGCGGCCGTCCCGGGCGTGCGCGGCGGCGCCGCCCCGGGCGGGCCCGGCTGGCAGCGGCCGCTGCTCGACCTGCAGGACGCGGGCCACCCGCTACTCGGCACCTGGGCGGTGCTGCTCGCGACGATGCTCGGCACGATGGGCCTGCCGCACGTGCTGATGCGGTTCCACACCAGTCCCGACGGTCGAGCCGCCCGGCGCACCGCCGCGATCACGGTCGGCCTGCTCAGCGTGTTCTACCTGTTCCCCGGGATCTACGGCACGTTGGCGAAAGTGTTGGTGCCACAGCTCTTCCTCTCCGGCGCCACGGACACCGCGGTGGTCGCCCTACCGTCCCAAGTGGACTCCGGGGCGAGCGGCACGGTGTTCACCACGCTGCTCACCGCGGGCGCGTTCGCCGCGTTCCTGGCCACCTCGCTGGGATTGCTGCTGGTCGTGGCGGGTGCCATCGCGCACGACCTGCTGCCCGGCGGGCTGGCCCGGCTGCGGTTCACCGTCCTCGGCGCCGCGGCGGTGGTGGTGCTGCTCGCCCTGCCGTCCGCCCGGCTCGACGCGGGCGTGCTCGTCACCTGGGGTTTCACCGTGGCCGCGTCGACGTTCTGCCCGCTGCTGGTGCTCGGCATCTGGTGGTCGCGGCTGACGGCGGTGGGTGCCATCGCGGGCGTCGCCGCCGGGCTGCTCGCGTCGGCGGGCGCGATCGCGGCCACCCTGTTCGGGCCGCCGTTCCACGGCTGGGTCGCGATCCTGGTGGCGCAGCCCGCGCCGTGGTCGGTGCCGCTCGCCTTCGGCACCATGGTGGTGGTGTCGCTGTTCGGGCGTCCGCCGTCCTGGTCGGCCGCCGCGATGCTGCGGCTACACCTGCGGGAACGGCGCGCACCCAGCCCGGTGCGCGACACCGATGGACGTGATCTGGGCCACTCGTCCTGGTCGGCGCGCCGTTCGTCAGCCGTTCGTCGCATCACTCGTCGTTTGAGCCGCTGATCACACCGTGACACATCGCCTTTGCTTACGGTGACGCGGAAGATCCCCGTCGAGGAGGCAGCGATGAGTACCACTGAGCCCAGGACGCGGCCACCGGACCCGGATTGGGCCGAGATCCAGTCCAGTGCGGAGTTCGTGGAACTGCGCAGGCGGCTGCGCCGGTTCGTGTTTCCGATGACCGTGCTGTTCCTGGTCTGGTACCTGGCCTACGTCCTGCTGGCGGACTACGCGCACGGCTTCATGTCGACCAAGGTCATCGGCAACATCAACGTGGCGCTCATCCTCGGCCTGTTGCAGTTCGTCTCCACCTTCGCGATCACGATGCTGTATGTCCGCTATGCCAACCGCAAGCTCGACCCGTTGGCGAGCAAGCTGCGGGAGACCGCCGAGGCCGGAGGTGCCGAGTGACCGCGCTGGCCGCGGGGGTCGAGGGAAGCAGCCCGATCCTCAACATCTCGATCTTCGGCGCGTTCGTGGCGATCACCCTCGTGGTGGTCTTCCGCGCCAGCCGCAACAACAAGACCGCGTCGGACTACTACGCCGCGGGCCACGCGTTCACCGGCCCGCAGAACGGCATCGCCATTTCCGGCGATTACCTGTCGGCGGCGTCGTTCCTCGGTATCGCGGGCGCCATCGCGCTCAGTGGGTACGACGGCTTCCTCTATTCGATCGGCTTCCTGGTCGCGTGGCTGGTCGCGCTGCTGTTGGTGGCCGAACTGCTGCGCAACACCGGCAAGTACACGATGGGCGACGTTCTCGCGTTTCGGATGCGGCAGCGCCCCGTCCGCGCCGCGGCGGCCACGTCCACCCTCGCGGTCTCGTTCTTCTATCTGCTGGCCCAGATGGCGGGTGCGGGCGGTCTCGTCGCGCTGCTGCTGGGTATCGAGAACAAGGTCGGCCAGTCCATCGTGATCGCGGTCGTCGGCATCATCATGATCATGTACGTGCTGATCGGCGGGATGAAGGGCACCACCTGGGTGCAGATCATCAAGGCGGTGCTGCTGATCAGCGGCGCGGCCGTGATGACGGTGTGGGTGCTGGGCAAGTACGGCATGAACCTGTCCAGCCTGCTCGGCGCGGCCGTGGACAACAGCCCGAAGGCGGGCGAGGCGCTGCTCAACCCCGGCCTGCAGTACGGCGGCACGGCGACAAGCAAGATCGACTTCCTCTCGCTGGCCATCGCACTGGTGCTGGGCACGGCCGGTCTGCCGCACATCCTGATGCGCTTCTACACCGTGCCGACCGCGAAGGAAGCCCGCCGCTCCGTTGTCTGGGCGATCTGGCTGATCGGCATCTTCTACCTGTTCACGCTGGTCCTTGGCTACGGCGCCGCGGCGCTCGTCGGCCCGACCGCCATCCAGAACGCCCCGGGCAAGGCCAACTCGGCCGCGCCGCTGCTCGCCAACGCACTGGGCGGGCCGGTGCTCCTGGGCCTGATCGCGGCGGTCGCGTTCGCCACGATCCTCGCCGTGGTGGCGGGGCTGACGATCACCGCGTCGGCCTCGTTCGCGCACGACATCTACGCCAATGTGATCAAGCGCGGTGCTGCGGACGACAAGGAGCAGGAGGTCAAGGTCGCGCGGATCGGCGCGGTCGTGATCGGCGCGGTCGCCATTGTGGGTGGCATCTTCGCGAACGGTCAGAACATCGCGTTCCTGGTGGCGTTGGCGTTCGCGGTGGCGGCGTCGGCGAACCTGCCGACGATCCTGTACTCGCTGTTCTGGAGGCGGTTCAACACCTCCGGCGCGCTGTGGAGCATCTACGGTG
>NZ_JBQTHF010000115.1:0-6229 GCF_052390155.1 Actinokineospora sp.
AGGAGCGGTTCCGTGCGGTGGCGGGCAGTGTGGACGTGGTGTTGAACGCGTTGGCTGGGGAGTTCGTGGACGCGTCGCTGCGGTTGTTGGCCCCGGGCGGTCGTTTCCTGGAGATGGGCAAGACCGACATCCGCGACGCGACGGAGCTGCCGGGAATCCGGTACCTGCCATACGACCTGGTCGACGCGGGCCCGGACCGAACCGGCCAGATGCTCACCGAAGTGACGGATCTGTTCGCGCAGAAGGCTTTGCAGGCGCTGCCGGTGGCGACCTGGGACGTGCGCCGGGCGCCGGAGGCGTTCCGGTTCATGAGCCTGGCCCGGCACGTCGGCAAGATCGTGCTGACCGTGCCGCAGGACTGGGACCCCGAGGGCACGGTGCTCATCACCGGCGGCACCGGCGGCCTCGGCGCGGAACTGGCCCGGCACCTCGTGGCCACGCGGGGTGTGCGGCACCTGCTGCTGGTGAGCAGACGCGGCCCCGACGCCCCCGGCGCGGCAGAACTGCGCGCCGAACTCGAACGCGCGGGCGCCCGGGTCGCGATCACCGCATGCGACACCGCCGAGCGCACCGCCGTGGCCGCCCTGCTGGCCGGGGTCGCGGCCGAGCACCCGCTCACCGCGGTCGTGCATGCCGCGGGTGTGCTGAGCGACGGGCTGGTCGGCGACCTGACCCCGGCGCGGATGGCGGCCGTGCTGCGGCCCAAAGTGGACGCCGCCTGGCACCTGCACGAGCTGACCCGCGACCTCGACCTGGCCGCTTTCGTGCTGTATTCCTCGGTTTCCGGTGTGCTGGGCAGTGCGGGCCAGGGCAACTACGCCGCGGCGAACACGGTGCTGGACGCGCTGGCGGCGCACCGCCGCGCCCAGGGCCTGCCCGCGGTCTCCCTACCCTGGGGGCCGTGGGCGCAGGGCAGCGGCATGACCAGCGGCCTCACCGAGGCCGATCTGCGCCGGATGGCCAGGTCCGGTATGCCGCCGATCAGCACCGGCCAGGGACTCGACCTGTTCGACACGGCGATGTCCTGCGACGCGGCCGTGGTGATCCCGCTCCGACTGGATCTGGTCGCGCTGCGGGCACAGCACGAGGTGCAGCACGTGTTCCGCGGCCTGGTGAAGTCCGGCAGGCGCATCGCCGCGCACGCGGACACCCGGCCCGGGGGGACGCTGGAGCACCGGTTGGCCGGTATGCGCGAGGCCGAGCGTGCCCGGGCGCTGCTCGACCTGGTCCGGGCCGAGGCGGCCGCGGTGCTGGGACACGGCGGCGCGACCGCGGTCGGCGCCACCCGCGAGTTCCGCGACCTCGGCTTCGACTCGCTGACCTCGGTGGAACTGCGCAACCGGCTCAACACCATCACCGGGCTGCGCCTGCCGACCACGCTGGTGTTCGACTATCCGACCTCCGCCGCGGTCGCCGATTTCCTCGGCACCGCCCTGGCACCCGCGGCGACATCGGAGTCCGCTTCCCCGCAGGCGGATCTCGACCGGCTCGACACGACCCTCCGGTCGTCCACTGTGGACCTGACCGAGCGCGCCGAACTCGCGGACCGGCTGGCGGGCCTGCTCGCGTGGCTGCGCGAACCCCTGCCGCAGGCCCCGGTGGTGATCGCCGAGGACGACATCGAGAACGTGTCCGTGGACCGACTGTTCGACCTCATCGACGAGGAGTTCAACCTTTCGTGAGTGACAGTGGCCGCAGTCCCCGGCATGGTGAGGATGGACCAGTGCAGGACGACCAGCAGGACAAGGTAGTCGACTACCTCAGGCGGGTCACGGTCGATCTGCGCCGCGCCCGGGCGCGGGTCCAGGACCTGGAGCTGCGCGCGGCCGAGCCCATCGCGATCGTCGGCATGGCCTGCCGGTTCCCGGGCGGCGTCGGCTCGCCGGAAGACCTGTGGCAGGTGGTCGAGCAGGGCCGCGACGGCATCTCCGAGTTCCCCACCGACCGCGGCTGGGACCTCGACGCGCTGCTCGGCGGGACGGAAAGCCCTGCCCTGGGCGGATTCCTGACCGACGCGGCGGGCTTCGACGCGCGGTTCTTCGGCCTGTCACCGCGCGAGGCGCTGGCGATGGACCCGCAGCAGCGGCTGCTGCTGGAGACGTCCTGGGAGGCCGTCGAACGCGCGGGCCTGGACGCGAACCGGTTGCGCGGCAGCCGAACCGGGGTGTTCGTCGGCGCCTCCGGCACCGGCTACGCCGACCTGCTCGCCGACGAGTCCGAGGGGCTGATCCTGACCGGCACGACGGGCAGCGTCATGTCCGGCCGGATCTCCTACACCTTCGGCCTGGAGGGGCCCTCGATCACGGTCGACACGGCGTGTTCGTCGTCGCTGGTCGCGCTGCACCTGGCCTGCCAGTCCCTGCACGACGACGAGTGCGACCTGGCGTTGGCGGGCGGCGCCGCCGTGCTGTCGGACCTCTTCCTGTTCACCGAGTTCGCCAAGCAGGGCGGGCTCGCCCCCGATGGTCGCTGCAAGGCGTTCTCCGACGACGCCGACGGCACCGGCTGGTCCGAGGGCGTCGGCATGCTGGTGGTCGAGCGGGTGTCCGACGCGCAGCGCAACGGACACCCGATTCTGGCTGTGGTGCGCGGTTCCGCGGTGAACTCCGACGGCGCGTCGAACGGGCTGACCGCGCCGAACGGCCCGTCGCAGCAGCGGGTGATCCGGCAGGCGCTCACCGCCGCCGGTCTGTCCACTTCGGACGTCGACGTGCTGGAGGCGCATGGTACCGGCACCGCGCTGGGCGACCCGATCGAGGCGCAGGCCGTGCTGGCCACCTACGGCCAGGACCGCGACCGACCGCTGCTGCTCGGGTCGATCAAGTCGAACATCGGGCACGCGCAGGCGGCGGCCGGTGTCGCCGGGATCATCAAGATGGTCATGGCGCTGCGGGCCGGGACGGCACCGAAGACGCTGCACCTGGACACCCCGTCGTCGCATGTGGACTGGGCGGCGGGCGCGGTCGAGCTGCTGACCGAGCACACGGCGTGGCCCGAGCTGGACCGGCCGCGGCGGGCGGCGGTGTCGTCGTTCGGGATCAGCGGCACCAACGCGCACGTGGTGCTGGAGCAGGGATCGGATCCGGTCGAGAGCGAGCAGTCGACGGTGCCCGCCGCTGTGCCGTGGTTGGTGTCGGCGCGGACGTCCGCGGGCCTGGACACCCAGGTCGAGCGGTTCCGGGCGTTCCTGGCGGAGACCACCCGGTCGCCGCTGGACATCGGGTTCTCGCTGGCCGCGGGCCGCGCGACGCTGGAGCACCGAGCTGTCCTGCTGGGGGCTGGCGAGGCCGCGCGGGGGGTCGCGGGTGACCGGGTGTTGGCGGTGCTGTTCTCGGGTCAGGGGTCGCAGCGGCTGGGGATGGGCCGGGAGTTGGCTGCCCGTTTCCCGGTGTTCGCGGCCGCGTTCGACGCGGTGGTGTCCGAATTGGACGGACACCTCGGCGAGTCGTTGCGCGCGGTGGTGTGGGGTTCGGACGCGTCGGCGCTGAACGGGACCGGGTGGGCGCAGCCCGCGCTGTTCGCGATCGAGGTGGCGCTGTTCCGGCTGCTGGAGTCGTTCGGGATCGTGCCGGACGTCGTGGGTGGGCATTCGATCGGTGAGGTGGCGGCGGCGCACGTGGCAGGCGTGTTGTCGCTTTCGGACGCGGGTCGGCTGGTGGCGGCGCGGGCTCGGTTGATGGCGGGGTTGCCCGCGGGTGGGGCGATGGTGGCGGTGGGCGCGTCGGAGGCTGACGTCGCGCCGCTGCTGACCGAGGGCGTGTCGATCGCGGCGGTGAACGGGCCCGCTTCGGTTGTGGTCGCTGGGGAAGAGTCGGCTGTGCTGGCGGTCGTGGCGCGGTTGGGCGGGTGCAAGACGTCGCGGCTGGCGGTGTCGCACGCGTTCCATTCGCCGTCGATGGAGCCGATGCTGGCCGAGTTCGGCCGTGCCATCGAGGGGTTGTCGTTCGCGGCGCCGGAGATCCCGGTGGTGTCGAACCTGACCGGTCGGATGGCGACCGCGGGCGAGCTGAGTTCGCCGGAGTACTGGGTGCGGCACGTGCGGGAGACCGTCCGGTTCGCCGACGGTGTCACGGCGCTGTTCGAGTCCGGTGTGGACACTGTGCTGGAGTTGGGGCCGGATGGCGTGCTGGCCGCGCTGGTGTCGGGATCGGCGCCCGAGGGCACGGTGGCGGTGCCGGTGCTGCGCAAGGACCGGTCGGAGGAACTCGCCGCCGTCACCGCCCTCGCCGCGCTGCATGTCCGCGGTGTGACCGTCGACTGGGCCGCGTTGTACGCCGGGTCGGGTGCGCGTCGGGTGGACCTGCCCACCTATGTCTTCGACCGCAAGCGGTTCTGGCCCAGTGGTGCCCCCCGGACGGCGCGGATCTCCGGGCATCCGCTGCTGGGCACGGCCGTCGAGTTGGCCGATGGCGGCGGTGTGGTGTTCGCGTGCCGGGTGTCGCTGGGAACCCAGCCGTGGTTGGCCGACCACGTGGTGGCCGGCTCGGTCGTGCTGCCTGGGACCGCGTTGCTGGAGTTGGCGATTCAGGCCGGTGACGATGTCGAGGGCGTGCGCGTCGAGGACTTGACGCTGGCCGCGCCGCTGGTGCTGCCCGCCCGGGGTGTGGTGCAACTCCAGGTGCGGGTGGGTGAGCAGGAGACGGGCAGGCGTTCGGTGGAGGTCTTCTCCCGTGCCGCGGAGGGGGACGGGTGGGTTCGGCACGCGTCGGGTGTGTTGGCTTCCGGGGCGTCGGCCGGGGCTGGGTTCGATGTGTCGGTATGGCCGCCCGCGGGCGCGGAGTCCGTTGACCTGACTGAGGTCTACGACGACCTCGCGGGTGTGGGCCTGGCGTACGGACCGGTGTTCCGGGGGTTGCGGGCGGTGTGGCGGCGTGCGGGAGAGGTGTTCGCCGATGTCGCGCTGCCCGAGCAGGTCGGCGACGCAGGCGAGTTCGGGGTGCACCCGGCGCTGCTGGACGCGGCGCTGCACGCGACCGGGTTCCTCGACGGGTCGGGTGGGGCGTTGGTTCCGTTCGCGTGGAGCGACGTGGTGCTGCACGCGTCGGGCGCGGGTCGGTTGCGGGTTCGGTTGGCGCGCACCGGGTCTGACGCGGTGTCGGTGACGGCTGTCGACGTCGAGGGTGCGCCCGTGCTCACGGTGGGTTCGCTGGTGATGCGCGCGCCTGCCGTCGGTCCGGTTCGTGATGAGCGGAACCCGTTGCTGCGCCTGGAATGGGTCTCCGCGCCCGCCGAGGTACCCGCGTCGGCGCGGTGGGCGGTGGTGGGCGGCGACGACTTCGGTGTCGGTGCCGCGTTGGTTCGTGCCGGTGGCCCGGCGCCCGCGGTGGTCGATTCGGTGGGCGACTTGGCCGACCCGGTGCCGGACTTCGCTGTGCTCACAGTCGTCGGTGGCGCCGACGACGTGCCTGCGGTGGTGGGTGCGGTGACAGCCCGAGTGCTGGCCGTGGTGCGGGAGTGGTTGGGCGACGGGCGGTTCGCGCAGGCGCGGCTGGTGGTGGTGACCCGTGGCGCGGTCACTGTGGACGGTGGCGATGTCGCGGACCTCGGTGCGGCGGGGGTGTGGGGACTGGTGCGGTCCGCGCAGGCGGAGAACCCCGATCGGTTCCTGCTGGTCGATGTCGACGGCGCGGACGGTGACCTGAGCCTGGTGGCCGGGTTGGCGGCATCGGGTGAGTCGCAGTTCGTCGTGCGTGGCGGTGCGGTGCGGGTCGGGCGGTTGGTGCGGGCGTCGGGGACGGAACTGGTGGCGCCGCTTGGAGTCCCGTGGCGGTTGGACTCGGTGGACAAGGGGAATCTGGACGGCTTGGCACTCGTGCCGTGCCCGGAGGTGGCCGAGCCGTTGGCCGGTCGGCAGGTGCGGGTCGCGGTGCGGGCGGCGGGGGTGAACTTCCGGGATGTGCTGAACGCGTTGGGGATGTATCCGGGCGAGGCCGGGTTGCTGGGTTCCGAGGCCGCGGGCGTGGTGGTGGAGATCGGCCCGGACGTGCGCGGTATCGCCGTGGGGGAGCGGGTGCTGGGGTTGGTGGCGGGCGGGTTCGGATCCGTTGTGGTGGTGGACGAGCGCAACGTCATCCGGGTGCCGCAGGGGTGGTCGTGGGAGGCGGCGGCGTCGGTGCCGGTGGTGTTCTTGACTGCCTACTTCGGACTCGTTGACTTGGCGGGGTTGCGGCCGGGGGAGAAGGTGTTGATTCACGCGGGTGCTGGTGGGGTGGGGATGGCGGCGATCCAG
>NZ_JBQTHF010000116.1:0-3013 GCF_052390155.1 Actinokineospora sp.
GGGGCCCGCTTGGCGGCCGGGGTGGAACTGATCACGCGCGCGGGTTAGCCCCCCTGGCACAAAAATCGGGCGTGCCAGGCCCGGGCTCGCCCGATTTGTCTTTGCGGTAAAAGAAAAATGGCGGGCCACCTGGGGTGACCCGCCACTTTTGTTGTCTGACAAGGAAAGCGACTACCGAAGGAACCCTCGGGCGTGGTGCCAGCCCGCGGCGATGTCGGCTTCGAGCTGGTTGAGCCGGGCGGTGAGCACCTGGTCGAACCCGTCCATGAAGTATTCGTCGCCGGGGGCGGGCGCCACCTGGGCGCCGCTGGTGACGAACCGCTCCACCACCTGGGCCAGGCTGGTGTCGCGGTCGACCCGGCCCGCGATGTAGCGGTCGGCGCCCGCGAGGCCCGGGAAACCCGCCTCCCGGTACAGGTACACGTCGCCGAGGACGTCGATCTGCACGCCCGCCTGGATGTGCGCCGTGGGGCGCATGGTGTCGGGCTTGATCCTGATGAGTTCGGCCTCGAAGCCGGTTCTCAGGCTCTGCAGGGCGTATCCGTAGTCCACGTCCAAAGTGGGCGTTCGGGTCGCGACCCGCTCGGCGAAGCTGCCCAGTGCCTCCTGGAGTTCGGCGCGTTCGGCGGCGGACAGCTTGCCGTCGGGCCTGCCGCTGTAGTCCTCGCGCACGTTGAGGAAGTCGACCGGGCGGTGCGGGGCCGCGTCGTTCAGCTCGGCGATGAAGTCGGCCAGGTCGAGCAGCCGCTTGGCCCGGCCGGGCAGCACGATGTAGCTCAGCCCCAGGCGCACCGGCTCGCCGCGCTCGGCGCGCAACTGCTGGAACCGCAGCAGGTTCGCCCGCACCCGGCCGAACGCCGCGCGCTTTCCCGTGGTGGCCTCGTATTCCTCGTCGTCGAGGCCGTACATGGAGGTGCGCACGGCGTAGAGGTCCCACAGGCCGGGCTGGCGCCGCAGCGCCTGTTCGGTGAGGGCGAACGAGTTGGTGTAGACGATGAACTTGAACCCGCGGGCGGCCGCGCGGCTGACCAGTGTGCCCAGCGCGGGGTTGGTGAGCGGCTCCAGCCCGCCGGAGACGTACATCGCGAACGGGTTGTCCGTGGGCATCTCGTCGATGACCGAGGCGAACATGTCGTTGCCGTCGGTGAGCGCGGACTGCTCGTAGCGCGCGCCGGTCACCCGGACGCAGAAGTGGCAGCGGAACATGCACGTCGGCCCGGGGTAGAGCGCGACGATGTGCGGGTAGACGGTCTTGGCGCCCAGGACGTTGTCGATGACTCCCTTGCGCTCCATGGGAAGCACGGTGTTCGACCAGTACTTGCCCGCGGGCCCGTCGACCACCGCGGCCCGCAGGTCCGGCACCCGGCCGAAGATGTCCAGCAGCCGGGCGAACGTGGTCCGATCGACGTCGAGTTCCCGGCGGGCCTGCTCCAGGGGGGTGAACGGGCTGGTGCCGTAGCGGCGCGCGAGGCGCACCAGGTTGTCCGCGTCGGCCGCGGCGGTGGGACAGATCGGCGCCAGCACGTGCCGCAGCGCCGCGGCCGCCGTCCGCACGTCCGCGTGCGGTGCCGCGCAGGTACGGATCACGTCGTCCTGCACGGGGATGGCGAGCTCGGTCATCGGGCGTCCTTCCGTCCGGGTAGGACACTCGGCTGGCTATGCCTGCCGGTGTCGGGCGGTCACGTCGGCGCCGCGGGAGACCGCGAAGCGGATGATGGCGCACACCCGGCGGATCTCCTCGCGGGACACCGTCGACCCGCTCGGCAGCGCGATGACGCGGGAGACGAGCCGCTCGGTGTGCGGCAGGCGCACGGGCGGCCCGGACCGGTAGGGCTCCAACTGGTGGCACGCGGGCGAGCCGATCGGGGTCAGCGCGATCACGTTCTCGGCGCGCAGCACGGCCAGCAGCAGGTCCCGGCTGAGCCCGGCCGTGTCCTCGTCCAGCTCCATGATCACGTACTGGTAGTTGTTGTCCTCGCGGGGATCGTGGGTGAAGAAGGCGATTCCGTCGATGTCGGCGAGTTCGGCGCGGTAGGCGTCGTAGTTGGCCCGGTTGGCCCGCACGGAGTCGTCGAACGCGTCGAGGGAGGTCAGGCCCATGGCCGCGGCCGCCTCGCTCATCTTGCCGTTGGTGCCGCCCGCCTCGCTGATTCCCTTGAGGCCCTTGCCGAAGTTGTGCAGCGCGCGCAACCGGTCGGCGAACTCGTCGTCGTCGGTGACGATCGCGCCGCCCTCGAAGGCGCTGGTCACCTTGGTGGCGTGGAAACTGAACACCTCCGCCGCGCCGAAGCCGCCGATCGGGCGGCCCTCGGTGGTGCACCCGATGGCGTGCGCGGCGTCGAAGAACACGGGGATGCCGTGGTCGGCGGCGGTCTTCTCCAGCTCGTCCACCGCGCAGGGCCGACCCCACAGGTGCACCCCGAAGATCGCCGAGGTCCGCGCGGTGATGGCCGCGCCGACGAGCGCGGGGTCGACACACCCGGTGCCGGGGTCGATGTCGACGAAGACCGGTTCCAGGCCGAGCCAGCGCACGGCGTGCGCGGTCGCGGCGAAGGTCAGCGACGGCATGATCACCTCGCCGGTCAGGTCCGCAGCCCGCACGAGCAACTGCAAAGCCACCGTGGCGTTGCAGGTCGACACGCAGTTGCGCACGCCTGCCAGCTCGGCGACGCGGTCCTCGAACTCCAGGACCAGCGGTCCGCCGTTGGAGAGCCATTGGTTGTCCAGCGCCCAGTTCAGCCGCTCGAACAGCCGGGCGCGGTCGAACTTGTTGGGCCGGTTGGTGTTCAGCGGGTGCAGCAGCGCCGCACGGCCGCCGAACAGAGCGAGGTCACCGAGGTCGCGCTTCACTGCCGTCCACCCCTCTTGAGTCCTTTGTGGTCGGTTACCAGCGCAGCGTGGCGCCCGCGCCGCGGGGACTGTTCTGATACCCGGCCAACAGCCACTCACCCTCACGCTTGACCACCACCCACGTCGACCGCACCGCCAACTCCGGGTCGATCTCCGTCTCCCC
>NZ_JBQTHF010000117.1:0-14080 GCF_052390155.1 Actinokineospora sp.
GGTTCCCCCCTCCTCCCCCCCCCCGGGGGGGTTCCCGGGCCCGTGCGCCCTGGGTTCCCAGTGTGTGTGGGGGCGCCCGCGGGCCCCCCCACCCCCTGCGGGGGCCCCCTCCGCCCGCCGCCGGCTAGACGTATTCGTCGAGGTCGACGACCTGCGCCAGA
The DNA here is from genome assembly GCF_052390155.1 of Actinokineospora sp. Lineage (NCBI taxonomy): Bacteria > Bacillati > Actinomycetota > Actinomycetes > Pseudonocardiales > Pseudonocardiaceae > Actinokineospora > Actinokineospora sp. Next base: position 162 of record NZ_JBQTHF010000117.1, read on the forward strand.
CACGCGTCGTCCACCTCCCACCGCGCAGCCGCGCGGGGCAGCGGGAGGGTCGTGGGGTCGGCCGTCAGCGAGGCCGGGATGGCCGCACAGTCCGCGATCAGTTCGTCCATCGAGTTCGGTTCCGTTGCGCTCACCCTCTGGACGTTAGGCACAATCGCGGCGACTGCCCAGGGGTACCGCTCGGTAGCGTTCAAAGGTCACTCGTCTTGATCGAGCGGATCGACGGTCAGGCCCTGGTGATTCAGTAGCGCTTGCACCGCGGCCTTGAGCCACCGGACGTCATCACGGGTCTCGATCACCGTCGTGATGATCGCCGTCACGTCCTCCTCGACCCGTTCCGTCCGCGACTCCAGCCCGCGAACCCTGGCCTCAAGATCAGCAAAAGTCGTCGCCATGGGTGCGATCCTCTCATGCTGTGGGCCTGGTGGCGGGCATGCTCAGACAGGTCGGTCGAAACCCACCTGACCGGGTGCTTCTCACGGCAGTGTGAGCACCCGTGGCCCGTTGTCGGTGATGGCCACCGTGTGCTCCACGTGGGCGGCTCGGCTGCCGTCCAGGGTGTGCAGCGCCCAGCCGTTCCCGGCCATTCGGTAGTCGTCGCGGCCGCCCGCGTGGAACATCGGCTCGATGGCCAGCACCATGCCCGCCCGCAGCCGCAGACCGCGCCCCGGTGTGCCCTCGTTCGGCACGGCGGGTGCCTCGTGCATGGCGCGGCCGATGCCGTGGCCGCCGAAGTCCGCGGGGATGCCGTACCCCGCCGCCCGGCCGATCGCGCCTACCGCATGGGCTATGTCGCCGAGTCGCTCGCCGGGCAGCATGGTTGCGATGGCCGCGTCCAGCGCCCGCCGGGCCGTGGCGATCAGGGCCAAGTCCGCCGACCGGGGCTCGCCCACCACGAACGAGACCGCCGCGTCGCCGTGCCAGCCGTCGATGTTGGCGCCGAAGTCGATGCTCACCAGGTCGCCGTCGGCCAGGCGGGTGTTGTCCGGGATGCCGTGGACCACCGCGTCGTTGACCGACGCGCAGATCACCGCGGGAAACGGCGTCGGCGCGAAGGCCGGGAGGTAGTGCAGGAACGACGACTTGGCACCCCGCCCGGCGAGCACCCCGCGCGCGACCTCGTCCAGGTCCAGCAGCCGCACACCCACGGCGGCGGCCTGCTCGACCGCGGCCAGCACGGCAGCCACCACCTGCCCGGCCGTCCGCATCGCGGCCAGTTCGCCGTCCGTCTTCAGCTCGATCATGTGGGATAACTATACCGGTATTACTATGACGCTCATGGTGCGACCCCCACTGAGTCAGGACGAGCGCGACCGCGGCGAACTTCTCGGCGGCCTGCTGCGCGCGGCCCGCGCCGAGCGGAGCATGGTGGCGGTGGCCGCCGCCGCGGGGATCTCGGTGGAGACGCTGCGCAAGATCGAGCGCGGCCGGGTGCCCACGCCCGCGTTCTTCACCGTGGCGGCCATCGCGGGCGCGGTCGGCTTGGCCCTCGACGACCTGCTCGCCCGCAGCACGCCCCCCGAACCCGGCAGGCTCACGGCCTGACCGGCTTCGACAACCTCAGATCTTGACCGGGTAGTGCGGCTCCGGCACCACGGGCGTGATCCGGTTCTCGATGAAGATCCCGTGCCAGATCATGAACACCAGCAGCGCCCAGATCCGCCTGCTGTGGTCGAGCGACCCGGACCGGTGCTCCTCGATCAGCCGCATGACGGCGTTCTTGTCGATCAGCGCGTCGGTCTGGGAGGCCATCACGATGTCGCGGGCCCAGTCGTACATCTCCTCGCGCAGCCAAAGCCGGATCGGCACCGGGAAGCCGAGCTTGCGCCGGTTGAGCACGTGCGCGGGCACGACCCGGCGCAGCGCCTGGCGCAGGGCGTACTTCGTGGTCTCCTTGGTGATCTTCTGCTCCAGCGGCACCCGCGCCGCGACCCGGAACACCTCCGGGTCCAGGAACGGCACCCGCAGCTCCAGCGAGTTCGCCATGGTCATCTTGTCGGCCTTGACCAGGATGTCGCCGCGCAGCCACGTGTAGAGGTCGACGTGCTGCATCCGGGTGACCGGGTCCCAGTCCGCGGACTCGCGGTAGGGGCCCGCGGTGATGTCGGCGTGGCCGACGTTCGGGTCGAACGTGCGCAGCACGGCGCGCAACTGGTCGTCGCGGAAGATGCGGGCGTTGCCGTAGTAGCGCTGCTCCAGGCTGAGCGCGCCGCGGCGCAGCAGATCCTTGCCGCGGGTGCCCTCGGGGATCTTCGTGGAGACCCGGCCCATGACCTTGCGCAGCGCGCCCGGCACCCGCTCGAACGGCGCCAGCGAGATCGGCTCGCGGTAGATGGTGTAGCCGCCGAACAGCTCGTCGGCGCCCTCGCCGGACAGCACGACCTTGACGTGCTTGCGGGCCTCGCGGGCGATGAACCACAGCGGCACCAGCGCCGGGTCGGCCACCGGGTCGTCCAGGTACCAGACGATGAGCGGCAGCGCGTCCATCATCTCCTGCGCCGACACCGTCTTGACCACGTGCTTGACCCCGATCGCCGCGGCCGACTCGGCGGCGACGTCGATCTCGGAGTATCCCTGCCGCTCGAAACCGGTGGTGAAGGTGATCAGGTCCGGGTTGTGCTCGCGGGCCAGCGCGGCGATCGCGGTGGAGTCGATGCCGCCGGAGAGGAACGAGCCGACCGTGACGTCCGCGCGCATGTGCATCCTGACCGAGTCGCTCATCACCTCGGCGATACGCGAGTACAGCGTCTCCGCGTCCGCCGGGCCGTGCACCGGGGTCGGGTCGAACCGCGGCACCCAGTACCGCTTGGTCACCAGTTCCTCGCCCGGGGTCAGCGTGAACGACGTCCCGGACTCGACGCGGTGGATCGCGGTGTGCAGCGACGCGGGCTCGGGCACGTACTGCAGGGTCAGGTAGTGCTGCAGCGCGCGGCGGTCGAGTTCCGGCTTGATCCCCAGCACGGGGGCCAGCTCCAGGATCGACTTCTTCTCACTGGAGAACGCGACCCCGCCCGGGCCGACGGCGTAGAACAGCGGCTTGATGCCGAACGGGTCGCGCGCGCCGAACAGCGTCTGCTTCTGCCCGTCCCAGATCAGGAACGCGAACATGCCGCGCAGCCGCGACACCGCCTCCTCGCCGAGGTAGTGGTAGGCCGCGACGATCGTCTCGGAGTCGCCGTCGGTGGCGAAGCGGGCGCCGAACCGCTCGGTCAGCTCCGCGCGCAGCTCCAGGTAGTTGTATATCTCCCCGTTGAACAGCAGCGTGTAGCGCGCGGGGGCCTCGGGCGGGCCCCACGGCAGCGGCTGGTGGGAGTGCTCGATGTCGATCAGCGAGAGTCGGTTGAAGCCGAAGACGGCCTCGCCACCGGTCCAGGTCCCGCTCTCGTCGGGGCCGCGGTGGCGCTGGCAGCGCATGGCCGCGCCGACGGCCGTGCGCGCCACGATGGCGTCCATCTCGGAATGGCAGACCAGGCCAAGCAGACCGCACACGCTTCTCGCGCACCTCTCGTGTCGAAACCCGGGGCTATCTGGCGGGAAGACGTCAGTATGCCGGTCCTGGTTGCCTGTGTCGGAACCCCAGGGTGTGACCGACATCCCGCTCACCCCTCGGGCAGTGTGGCCCGGGTCGCTGGGCTAGGCTCCCCACTGCTCAGCACGAGCGCCGATCCCCGCTGCCCAGCGGTGGTGACGCGGCCGGCGGGGAGCACGCAGTCAGCGTTGGTCATCGCCTTGAGGAGGAGTCGCGCAGTGGGCACACCCATGGCCACCGGGCAGGGGAACCGCATGCCGGGGGCACGGCTCGCCAGGGTCACCGGCCTGGTCGCGCTGGTCGTCCTCACCGCCAGCGGCTGCTCCACCGAGGAGGTGCTGCGCTTCGGCTGGCCGGAGGGCGTCACCCCGCAGGCCGAGCGGATGCGCGAGTTCTGGACCTGGTCGGTCGTCGCGGCGCTCATCGTCGGCGTGATCACCTGGGCGCTGATCCTGTGGCCGGTCATCGCCCACCGCAAGCGCGGCGACAAGCTGCCCAAGCAGTTCCAGTACAACCACTTCCTGGAGCTGATCTACACCGGTGTCCCGGTGATCATCGTGGTGGTGCTGTTCTACTTCACCGCCACCACGCAGAACTACATCCAGGCCGAGACCGACAAGCCCGACGTCACCGTCGACGTGGTCGCGTTCCAGTGGAACTGGGAGTTCGACTACAAGTCCTACAAGAACACCAGGGGCGCGCTCGACATCCCCGCGTCGCCAGGCGACACCACGGTCCGCACCATCGGCAGCTCGACGGAGATCCCGCTGCTGGTCCTGCCGACCGACCGGGTCATCCAGTACAACCTGCGCGCGACCGACGTCATCCACGCCTTCTTCATCCCGGAGTTCCTGTTCAAGCGGGACGTCTTCCCGTACCCGGACAAGAACAACCAGGACTCGAACTTCCAGAACACCATCGACCGGACGGGCTCGTTCGTCGGCCGCTGCGCCGAGCTGTGCGGCACCTACCACTCGATGATGAACTTCGAGGTCCGCGCGATCACCCCCGAGCTGTTCGACCAGTACATGGGCCTGCGCACGAAGGTGAACCCGAACACGGGCAAGGGTTTCACCGCCGCCGAGGCGCTGACCCAGATGAACTGCGGCGAGCTGTGCACCCCGCACTCGGTGACCACCAAGCCGTTCAACACCGACCGCACCGCGCGCGAAGCGTCCGGCTGAGTCACGGGGAACGTGTCGTGCAGGAACTCGGTACAGCGGGTCGACAGGTGAATGTGAGGACCGCATGAAGGTCGAAGCCAGGCTCTTCGATGTCACCACCGCCTTCTTCTTTCTCTCCGCCGTCGTGTACGGGGTGTGGGCGAAGGAGCCCGTGGGGACGGTCGGCCTGATCCTCACCGGCGGCCTGTCGCTGATCGTCGGCTCGTACTTCCACTTCGTGGCCAGGCGCCTCGACCAGCGGCCCGAGGACAACCCGGAGGCCGAGATCAGCGACGGCGCGGGCGAGCTGGGTTTCTTCAGCCCGGGCAGCTACTGGCCGGTGTCGGTGGCCGCGTCGGCCGCGCTCGCGGGCTTCGCGATGGCGTTCTGGCAGATTTGGCTGCTGGTGATCTCGATCGCGCTGATCCTGATCACCGTCGGCGGCCTCGTCTTCGAGTACCACACCCGCCCCAACAGCACGGACTGAGGCCCGGGCGGTCACCTGCCCGGTTGTAAGAGTTGTGTTCGGGCAACTCCGATCGGTGGCGGCGGCGCGCGGCGGGCGGCGAGACTCGGGCACATGGGTCCTCTCTCCGAACGCGCGGCGGCACGGCGGCTGATCGACCGGTTCGGCTTCGGCCCGAAACCGGGGCAGCTCGACGCAGCCGGGTTCGACCGGACTCTCGCCGCGCTGCTCGACCCGGGGGACGATCCCGGAGTCCGGGCGACGCCCGCGCCGAACCTCGGGCCCGACCCGTACGGGGAGGGCAAGCTCGACAAGGCGGCCCGGCGCAAGGCGATCGAGCAGGTCAAGGCCCAGCAGACGACGTTGACCCTGTGGTGGCTCGACCGGATGGTGGCCGCCGACCGGGCCGCGGCCGAGCGGCTCACCTGGTTCTGGCACGGCCACTTCGCCACCAGCAACCAGAAGGTGCGCAGCACGCGGCTGATGCAGGCCCAGCACGAGACCTTCCGCGGCCTCGGTGCGGGCGACTTCGGCGCGCTGGCCCAGGCGATGGTCACCGATCCGGCGCTGCTCATCTGGCTCGACGGGCAGCGGAACAAGGCGGGCGCGGCCAACGAGAACCTCGCCCGCGAGTTCATGGAGCTGTTCGTCCTCGGCGTCGGCAACTACACCGAGGCCGACATCCGCGAGGGTGCGCGGGCGCTGACCGGCTGGAAGGTGGACCGGCGCGCAGGCACCGCGGCCGTCGTCGCCCGGCAGCACGACGCGAAGGCCAAGACCGTGCTGGGGCGGACCGCCGACCTCGACGCGACCGGGTTCGTCGACGTCCTGCTCGCGCAGGCGTCGGCGCCCAGGTTCGTCGCGAAGCGGCTGTGGTTCCGGCTGGTGCGCGCCGAGGAGCCCCCGCCGGACGTCCTGGACCGGCTGGTCGCGGCGTACGGCCCGAACCGCGACGTCACCGCGCTGCTGCGGGCCATCGCCGTCGAGCCCGCGTTCCGCGACGAGGGCACCACCATGGTCAAACAGCCGGTGGAGTGGGCGGTCGGCCTGATGCGGGCGCTGCGGCTGACCCCGTCGGCGCTGCCCGAGAAGCAGCGCGCCGGGCTGCTGCGCGGCCTGCGCGGGATGGGCCAGGTGCCGTTCCTGCCGCCCAGTGTGGGCGGCTGGCCCGCGGGTGCGGGCTGGCTGACCACGTCGGCCGAACTGGCCCGGCTGAACCTCGCGCGGCTGCTCGCGGCCGAGGCGGACCTCGGGTCGCTGTCCGGCGGGCCGGACGGGGTGGCGGCACTGCTCGGCGTGGACGCGTGGAGCCCGCGCACCCGCGGCGCGCTCGACGCCGTCGCCCGTGAGCCGGACAAGCTGGTCGCCATCGCGGCCGTCGCCCCCGAGTACGTCGTCAGCGGATAGGAGCCCGTCATGGACAAGATCACCCGGCGTCGGTTCCTGACGCTCTCCGGTGTCACCGCCGCGGGCGCGCTGGCCTACGGCGCCACCCAGGTGGACTGGTCGGACCTGATGCGGGCGGCCGAGACCGACCCGCTCGACGCCAACGCGGCGGTGCTGGTGCTGGTCACCCTCTACGGCGGCAACGACGGCCTGAACACCATCGTGCCCGCGGGCGACCGGGTCTACCAGGACGCCCGCAACGAACTGGCCTACGACCAGGGCGAGGTGCTCGATCTCGGCGACGGGCTCGGGCTCAACCCGGGCATGCGGCAGCTCAAGGGCCTGTGGGACGAGCGCAAGCTCGCCGTGGTGCGCGGCGTCGGCTACCCCAGGCCCGACCGCAGCCACTTCCGGTCGATGGCGATCTGGCAGACCGCGTCCCCGGACACCAGCGTGCCCAGCGGCTGGCTCGGCCGCTGGCTGGACACGACCGGCGACGACCCACTGCGCGCGCTGTCGGTCGAGCCGGTGTTGCCGCCGGTGTTGGCCGGGGTGCGGACCGCGGGCGCGTCGCTGCCGGTCGGCGGGCTGGCGCTGCCCGGCGGCTCACTCGGCCGGGCGTACCAGGCGCTCGGCGGTGTGCAGACCGGGGAGAGCGCCGAGCACGCCAGGGCGGCCAAGTCGATCGCCGACCTGCACCGCGCCACCGACGTGCTCACCGAGGCGCTGCGCGACGCCAGGGAGTCCAGCGACGAGCAGGACGAGGACGAAACGCGCACCAAGGGCGCGTCGGCGGGCGGCACCGGGGCCCTCGGCGCGCAGCTCGACGTCATCGCCGGGCTGGTCGAGGCCGGGGTGCCCACCCGCGCCTACTCCGCGTCACTGGGCGGCTTCGACACCCACGCCGACGAGCGGGTCACCCAGGAGCGCCTCCTCGGCGAACTGGACGGCGCGCTCGGGCCGTTCGCCCGGCGGATGGCGAAGTCCGACCGCGGTCGCAACGTCGTCGTGCTGGTGTACTCGGAGTTCGGCCGCCGGGTCGCCGCCAACGGCAGCGACGGCACCGACCACGGCACGGCGGGCCCGCTGTTCCTGCTGGGCACCCGCGTCACGGGCGGCTTCCACGGCGAGCAGCCCAGCCTCACCGACCTCGACAACGGCGACCTCAAGGCCACCACCGACTTCCGCGACGTGTACGCGACGGTGCTGGAGCAGGTGCTCGGCACCGACGCCGGGCCGGTGCTCGGCGACCACCCCGGCAGGCTGACGGGCGTGCTCGCCTAGCTCAGGGCGGTCGACTTCGCGATCCACGCGGTCAGCAGGCCGGCCGTCGCGCCGGAGTCGATGGCGGTGGCGGCCTGGTCCAGCCCGGCCGCGATGTCGGCGTGCAGGTCGTCGGACAGGCCGCGGAACGCCGCGATGGCGCCCGCCGCGTTCAGCACGACCGCGTCGCGGACCGCGCCCGGCTTGCCCGCCACCAACTCGCGGACGACCTCGGCGTTGAAGGTGGCGTCGCCGCCCTGGAGGTCGACGGGGGCGGCGGGGGAGACGCCGAGGCGGACCGGGTCGATCCGGTCCTCGCGGACCGTGCCGTCGCTGACCGCCCACACGGTGGTCGTCGTGGTCGTGGTGATCTCATCGAGGTTGTCGTCGCCGCGGACTACCAGCACGCTGGCGCCGCGCAGGGCGAACACGTGCGCCATGATCGGCGCCATCCGCGCGTTGGCGCAGCCGACCAGACCCGCGCTGGGCTGGGCCGGGTTGGTCAGCGGGCCGAGCACGTTGAACGCCGTCGGGATGCCCAGCTCGCGCCGCGGCGGGCCCGCGAAGCGCAGCGCCGGGTGGAACGCGGGCGCGAAGCAGAACCCGATGCCCACCTCCCGCACGCAGGCCGCGACCGCGCCGGGGGACAGCTCGATGGCGACGCCCAGGGTCTCCAGGACGTCGGCCGTGCCGCATTGCGAGGACGCCGCCCGGTTGCCGTGCTTGACCACCGGGACACCCGCGGCCGCGGCCACCAGCGCGCTCATCGTGGAGATGTTCACCGTGTGCGCCTGGTCACCGCCGGTGCCGACGACGTCGACCGCGGGCCCCTCGATGTGCACGCGCTTGGCGTGCGACAGCATGCCCTCGGCCATGCCCGCCACCTCGGCCGCGGTCTCGCCCTTGGCCCGCAGCGCGACCGCGAACCCGGCGATCTGGGCGGGCGTCGCGGTGCCGGACATGATCTCGTTCATCGCCCAGGCGGTGTCCTCGGCGGCGAGGTCGATGCGGTCGATCAACTGCGTGAGCAGCCCCGGCCACGTGCGCGCGGCCATGCTCAGCCGCGCACGACGGGCAGCCGCTTCGACCGCAGCACGTCGGCCACCGTTTCGGCGGCGGTCAGCGGGTCGAGCGGGTGCACGATCACGGCGTCGGCCTGCGACCAGGTGGCCAGCCACCGGTCGTCCTTGCGGCGCACCGCGATCACGATCGGCGGACAGTCCGCGATCTCGTTCTTGAGCTGCCTGCACAGCCCGATGCCGCCGGTCGGCTGCGCCTCGCCGTCGAGGATGGCGAGATCGATCTCACCGCCGTCCATCTCCATCAGCACCTCGGCGATGGTGGCGACCTCGACGTAGGCCACCCGGCCGATGTCGGCGGCGGGCCTGCGGCCGACCGCTGTGACGATGGTCTCGCGCACCTCGGGCCGGTGGCTGAACACCAGGATCTTCAAGGGCTGAGTGGTCATGCCATTGCCTCACAGGCTCGGTGATGCCGCTCGCGGGCGCCCTGTGACAGTGATTCGCTCGCAAGCTCGCTCATCGGGGTCCTTCGGCTAGGCCAGGTCGTGAGCCCCGATGTTATCGGTCTCACCATCGCGGGTTCACCAGGCGTCCCGGCACCGAATGCCCAGGTCCCGGCCTGCGGCTTTGTGCCATCGGGTGTGACGCGGGGCACCCGCGACGCGCTGCGGACCCGATCGGGCGAGCCCACTTCCCGCAAGACATAATGCGTCGCGTGACAGCAGCAGCGCCCTCCATTGGTCAGCGTGTTCACTCGCTGAACCGGCCGAACATGGTCAGCGTCGGCACGATCGTGTGGTTGTCCAGCGAACTGATGTTCTTCGCTGGGCTGTTCGCGATGTTCTTCACCGTCAAGGCGCAGAACGCCACCGGAAGCTGGCCGCCCCCGCTGGAGGCGGGTGGCGAGCCGATCCACCTGAACCTGCCGTTCGCGCTGCCGTTCACGATCATCCTGGTGGCCTCGTCGTTCACCTGCCAGCTCGGCGTGTTCGCCGCCGAGAAGGGCGACGTGTTCGGCCTGCGCCGGTGGTACCTCCTGACCCTGCTGATGGGCACGATCTTCGTCGGCGGCCAGGCCTACGAGTACTTCCAGCTCGTGCGCGAGGGCGTGACCATCCCGTCCGGCGGCTTCGGCACGGTCTTCTTCCTGACCACCGGATTCCACGGCCTGCACGTCATCGGCGGGCTCATCGCGTTCGTGTATCTGCTCATCAGGACCCGGTTGAGCAAGTTCACACCGGCACAGGCCACGTCGGCGATCGTGGTCTCCTACTACTGGCACTTCGTCGACGTCGTGTGGATCGGCCTGTTCGCGGTCATCTACCTGGTGCCGTGACGAGGTGCCCGCTCCCCACCACAGCTTCGCCGAGCACGCACTGACAGCAAGGGTTGCCGATCAATGATCAAGAAACTTCGGAGCCGGACCAAGCTTCGCAGGCGGGTCGCCGGGCTGCTGGCCCTCGGTTTCGCGCTGATGGCGGTCGGCGTGCTCTATTCGGTGTTCGCGCCGCAGCCGCAGGTCGCGCACGCCCAGGGCGACCCGGCGACGCTGCGCAAGGGTGAGCAGATCTACAACAACACCTGCATAAGCTGCCACGGCGCCAACCTCGAAGGCGTCACCGACCGCGGGCCCAGCCTGATCGGCGCGGGCGAGGCGTCGGTGTACTTCCAGACCGCGACCGGGCGGATGCCCGCGGTCCGGCAGGAGGCCCAGGCCGAGCGCAAGCCCGCGAAGCTGACCCCGGAGGAGATCGACGCGCTCAGCGCGTTCGTCCAGTCCAATGGCGGCGGCGCGACCAGGCCCGAGCAAACCGGCAAGGATCTCGTCGGGGAGAACCCGGCGCGCGGCGGTGAGCTGTTCCGGCTCAACTGCGCCTCCTGCCACAACTTCACCGGCCGCGGCGGGGCGCTGTCCTCCGGCAAGTTCGCGCCGTCGCTGGACGGGGTCAACGAGGACGAGATCTACGCCGCGATGCTGGTCGGCCCGCAGAACATGCCGAAATTCTCCGACCGCCAGCTCAACCCGGCGGAGAAGGAGGACATCATCGCCTACGTCAAGTCCGTGACCGACGGGAACAACAACCCGGGCGGCAACGGGCTCGGCGGGCTCGGCCCGCAGTCCGAGGGCCTGATCGCGTTCATCGTGGGCATGGCGGCGTTGGTCGGCATCACGCTGTGGATTGGGGCGAAAGCATGAGCACCGACAAGCCGGAGCTGCCCACCGACGCCGAACTGGCCGAGATGTCCCGGGACGACCTGGTCAAGCTCGGTGCGAAGCTCGACGGCGTCGAGCTGGTCGAGTACCCGGACCCGTGGCCGGTCAAGGGCACCCGCGCGGAGAAGCGGGCCGAACGCCTGGTCGCGCTCTGGTTCCTGATCGCCGCCATCGCGGGTTTCGGCTTCGTCGGGGTGTTCCTGTTCTGGCCGTCGGCCTACGTGGCGCCGAACACCGAGGGCTACCTCATGTACTCGCTGTTCACCCCGATGCTGGGCGCCACGCTCGGCCTGTCGGTGCTGGGCGTCGGGATCGGCGCGCTGCTCTACACCAAGAAGTTCGTCCCGCACGAGGTCGCCGTCCAGCAGCGCCACGACGGCGGCTCGTCCGAGGTGGACAAGCAGACGATCCTCGCCGAGCTGGCCGACGCCGGTAACCGCAGCACCATCGCCCGACGCTCGCTGATCAAGCGCACCGCCGGTCTCGGCGCGGGCGCCATGGGCCTGGGCGTCGGCGTGTTCGCCCTCGGCGGCCTGGTCCGCGACCCGTGGGCGCAGACCGAGTCGAAAGACTCGCTGTGGCACACGGGCTGGATGTCGCCCACCGGCGAGCGCACGTTCCTGCGCCGCGCGACCGGCAATCCGCACGAGGTCGTGCTGGTCAGCCCGAACGACCTGGACACGGGCTCGATCGAGACGGTGTTCCCGTTCCGCAAGTCCGAGGACGACCACGAGGCGCTGTCCAAGGCGCTCAAGCGCTCGGACAACCCGGTCATGCTGATCCGCATGCGCCCGGCCGACGCCGCCCAGGTCGTCAAGGCCCAGGGGCAAGAGGACTTCAACTACGGCGACTACTACGCCTACACGAAGATTTGCAGCCACCTCGGCTGCCCGACCTCGCTCTACGAGCAGCGCACCAACCGCATCCTGTGCCCGTGTCACCAATCACAGTTCGACGCTTTGCAGTACGCCAAGCCGATTTTCGGCCCGGCGACGCGCAAGCTGGCCCAGTTGCCGATCGCGGTCGACGAGGAAACCGGATACTTTTACGCCAGGAGCGATTTCATCGAACCGGTCGGGCCGGCATTCTGGGAGCGTAGGTCATGAGCGCAATCACAACTCCCACCAAGCCGAACACCGCCGCGTCCCGCGCGGCGGGCGGCGCCGCGAAGTGGGCTGACGAGCGCTACCACTTCGCGGGCGGCATGCGGCGCCAGCTCAACAAGGTCTTCCCCACGCACTGGTCGTTCCTGCTCGGCGAGATCGCGCTCTACAGCTTCATCGTCCTGCTGCTGACGGGCACCTACCTGGCGCTGTTCTTCGACCCCTCGATGCAGGAGGTCGTCTACCAGGGATCGTTCGTCAACCTGCGCGGGCTGGAGATGTCGCGGGCGTTCGAGTCCACCCTGAACCTGACCTTCGACGTGCGCGGCGGCCTGTTCGCCCGGCAGATGCACCACTGGGCGGCGCTGCTGTTCATGGCGGCCATCGTCACGCACATGTTCCGCGTGTTCTTCACCGGCGCGTTCCGCAAGCCGCGGGAGATCAACTGGGTCATCGGCGTGGTGCTGTTCCTGCTCGGCGCGTTCGAGGGCTTCGCGGGCTACTCGTTGCCCGACGACCTGCTCTCCGGCGCGGGCCTGCGGATCATGTCCGGGTTGATCCTGTCGATCCCGGTGCTCGGCACCTGGGTGCACTGGCTGCTCTTCGGCAGCGAGTTCCCCGGCGAGGACATCGTGCCGCGGCTCTACACCGTGCACATCCTGCTGCTCCCCGGCATCATCCTGGCGCTCATCGGCGTGCACTTGGCGCTGGTCTGGTACCAGAAGCACACCCAGTTCCCCGGCGTGCGGCGCAAGGAGACCAACGTCGTCGGCGTGCGCATCATGCCGGTGTTCGCGATCAAGGGCGGCGCGTTCATGGCCGTCGTCGTCGGGGTCACCGCCGCGCTGGGCGGCCTGTTCCAGATCAACCCGATCTGGAACTTCGGCCCGTTCAACGCCGCGCACATCTCGGCGGGCACCGTGCCCGACTGGTACATGGGCTGGACGGACGGCCTGATCCGGCTCTGGCCCGCGTGGGAGATCTACCTCGGGGACTACACCGTCCCGGCGGCGTTCTTCCCGTTCATGATGGGCTTGCCGCTGCTCGGCGGTATCGCGGCGGTGTATCCGTGGATCGAGCGGAAGTTCACCAAGGACTACGCCCACCACAACCTGCTGCAACGCCCGCGCGACGTCCCGGTCCGCACCAGCCTCGGCATGATGGCGATCACCTACTTCATGGTGTCGCTGCTCTCGGCCGCGAACGACGTGCTGGCGGAGAAGTTCTTCATCTCGCTGAACGCGACGACCTGGATGGGCCGCATCGGGCTGCTGGTGCTGCCGCCGATCGCGTACTTCATCACCTACCGCATCTGCATCGGCCTGCAGCGCGCGGACCGCGAGGTGCTGGAGCACGGCGTGGAGACCGGCATCATCCGGCGCCTGCCGCACGGCGAGTTCATCGAGGTCCACCAGCCGCTGGGGCCGGTCGACGACCACGGCCACCCGCACGCGCTGGAGTACCAGGGCGCGCCTGTGCCGAAGAAGATGAACAAGCTCGGCTCTGCGGGTGCCCCGGTGCAGGGCTCCTGGCTCACCCCGGACCCGCCGGAGGAGACCGTCGCGCTGGCCCGCGCCCGCGCGGCACAGCACAACGGGCACGACACCCCGGCGGAACTGGAGTCCGGCTCGACGGAAATCGAGAAGCACGACTCGTCCAAGTAGGTCCAACGGCCGCGGGGGGGCCCCCGCATGCGGGGCCCCCCCCCGCCCGGGCCCGGGCCGGTGGGGGGGGGGCCGGCCCCCGCCGGGGGGGCCGCCGGTACCGGCCCC
>NZ_JBQTHF010000118.1:0-18025 GCF_052390155.1 Actinokineospora sp.
GGTCCCATCCCGAACCCGGAAGCTAAGCCTGCCAGCGCCGATGGTACTGCACTCGCGAGGGTGTGGGAGAGTAGGACGCCGCCGGACAAAAGTTGCAGGGTGCCCCCTGTTCGCGGAACACGCGAACAGGGGGCACCTTTGCGTTCACACTGCGATTATGGGCGCGTGAGTGGACTGAAAGTGTTCGTCGCCGGGCCGGTCTCCTGGAACCAGCTTGTGCGGGTGGACCGATTGCCGCAGGCTCGGCCGCATACCGCGTTCGCGCGGGGACACCGATACGCGATCGGCGGTACCTCGGCGGGGAAAGCACTCAACTTCGCCGGATTGGGCGCGCACGTCACCCTGCGCACTGTCGTCGGTAATGACGAAGCCGGGCGGTTGATCACCGATACGTTGACGGCGGCCGGAATCGACGTCATTGCCGAGATCGTGCCCGGGCCCAGTGAACGGCACCTCAATCTGATGGACCCCGAGGGCGGTCGAGTCTCCCTCTACCTCGAACTCCCGGAACTGGCCGAGGCGCGCCATGACGAGCGGGCCGTCGAAGCGCTGGCGGCCGCCGACGCGGCGGTGCTCGACTTGGCCGACCACGTCCGGCCCCTGCTGGGCGAGGCTCGAACCGCAGGCGTGCCCATCTGGTGCGACATCCACGACTACGACGGCTCGGCGGCCTTCCACCGCGACTTCATCGACGCCGCCCAGTACCTGTTCCTCAACTCCGACGGCATGGCCGATCCGGTGTCGCTGCGCCGTTTCCTGGCCGACCGTGTCGATCGGGGGACGAGCGTGGCCGTCGCGACCCTCGGCGCTGCCGGAGCCACCGCGCTCTCGGCGGCCGGAACGTGGCAGGACGTCGCGGCCGAGCCGGTCGAGCGGATCGTGGACACCAACGGCGCGGGCGACGCCTTCTTCGCCGGTTTCCTCATGGCGCACACGGCAGGCCATGACCTGCGCGCCGCACTGCTCGCGGGCACCCGCCAGGCGGCCCGCTGCCTGGCGTCGCCAGACCTGGCTCCCTGACAGGGGACGACTCGGATGGTGAAGGGCTCGGATGGTGAAGGGCTCGGATGGTGGAGGGCTCAGGGCAGGCGCAGTTCGGCGTATACCTTGTCGCCGGCTTGAGTGAAGGTGGCGCCGCAATTGCGAAGGGCGCCCACAGCGGCGGTGTTGCCCGCTGTGGTGTCCGCGATGATCGTGTGCACACCGGTTGCCGCGGCTTCGGTTAGCAGGGCGCGTACGGCGGCCGTGCCGATTCCCCTCCCGCGCGCTGAGCGGCCGAGCCACATGCCTGTCTCCGCCGTCCCGGACGACAGCAAGGTCAGGCGGATCATGCCGGTCAGGGTGCCCGCGCACTCGATGCCGTACCTGAGCGTGCCCTGCGACTTGCCGAAGTCGCGGTCATAGAAGTCACGGAAGGCGGTGCGGGTGGTGCGGGTCCAGCCGGGCGGGCCGGGGAGTGGGGGCAGGACCTCGGTCGGCTCGGTCTCGCGGACCGCCAGCGCGAGCAGTCGCTCCGTCGCGGACTCGTCCAGCGGCACCAGGCGAACTCTCGGTTGCGGTGGGCCGTCTGTGACGGCTGCGTGCACGCGGGTCAGGAAGCGGTGGACCGTGGCCAGCTCATCGTCGTCGAAGGCGGTGGTGGTGTCGGCCAGGGTGGTGATCACGCCGCCCAGGAAAGAACTGACCAGGGCGGCTGCTTGCTCGTGGACCGACAGCAGCACCCGCCTGCGGTCGCCGCTGTCCCGGGTCCGGCTGACGTGTCCGGCGCGGACGAGTCGGTCGACCAGGGCGGTGACCGACGCCGAGTTCAGCCCGAGCTGTGCGCTCAGCCACCCCGGCGTCGCGGGCAGCCCGGCCCGCCGCGCGTCGAGCAGGTGGATCAGGGCGCGCAGGTCGGTCGGGTGCAACCGGTGTGCCGCCGCGAACTCCGCACCCATCAGGTCCAGCCGCACGGTGATCCGGCGCAGCAGGTGGACCAGCTCCAGGCGCGGGTCGTCCTCCATTCGACACCCCTCCTTCGGTTGTCAAGTATCTCGACGGTCTAGGCATATCGCAAACCGTGTTCGACCTGCGCTTTCTGGAAGTGACCACCACCACGTGACGGGAGGTATCATTGAGGTTAGGCTAACCTAACTAATCTCCTGGAGAGGGGTCCGCGCCATGAGCCTGCCGGTAGTCGAGCCGTACGACATGTCCGCCGCGTCTCGGCTGCCGCGTGCCGCGGTCGCCTGGTGCGCGCGGCCGGAACGCGCGGTCCTGCTCATCCACGACCTGCGCAACGAACTGGTCGACGCGTTCGATCCCGGCCGCTCACCGATGGTGGAGCTGGTGCACAACCTCGGCAAGCTCCGCGACACGTGCCGTGAACTCGGCGTCCCGGTGGTCTACTCCGCGTGCCCGGACATCGGCGCCGTCGACGCGCTGGCACCCAAGGCCGCCGACACCCGGCTCGACGGCCACTTCTACCCGGCGCTGCGCGACCTGCTCGACCGGCACGGCCGCGACCAGCTCATCGTGACCGGCGTCCGCGCGCACGCGGCGTGCCTGATGGCCGCCGCCGGGT
Source organism: Actinokineospora sp. (assembly GCF_052390155.1). Lineage (NCBI taxonomy): Bacteria > Bacillati > Actinomycetota > Actinomycetes > Pseudonocardiales > Pseudonocardiaceae > Actinokineospora > Actinokineospora sp. Next base: position 2,564 of record NZ_JBQTHF010000118.1, read on the forward strand.
CGCACCTGGCCGGGGTGCAGGTGTTCGCGGTGGCCGACGCGGTGGTCGATGTGTCGCTCGACCACCACCGCGCCGCCGTGCGCGGGGCGGCCGACTGCGGCGCGATGATCACCGCCACCGGCCAGGCGATCGGCCAGCTTCTCGGCGTACTGTCCTGATCGGACCGAAACTGATCCATAGTGGACAATGAACGGCCGCCCGGGGAACCCGGGCGGCCGCCCACATCCGGTCCGTCCCGACCGGAGTTCTGGTGACTAGCCGCGCAGCGCGCTGATCAGCTCACCGTTGGTGGTGTCGCCGGACAGTTCCCAGAAGAACAGGCCGCCGAGGCCCTGCCGGCCCGCGTAGCCCCGCTTCCCGGCGATGGTCGACGGGGTGTCGTAGCTCCACCACTGGTTGCCGCAGTGCGCGTACGCCGTGCCCGCGACAGTGCCGTTCGCGGGGCAGCGGGTCTTGAGCACCTTGTAGTCCTCGATCCCCTGCTCGTAGGTGCCCGGTCCGGCGCCGGTCGCCGTGCCGCCCGGTGCGGACTGGGTGACGCCGGTCCAGCCGCGGCCGTAGAAACCCACGCCCAGCAACAGCTTGCTCGCGGGCACGCCCTTGCCCTTGAGCTTCTGGATCGCCGCGTCGGAGTTGAAGCCCTGCTGCGGGATTCCGGCGTACGAGGTGAGCGGGGAGTGCGGGGCCGTCGGACCCTGTGCCGCCCAGGCACCGAAGAAGTCGTAGGTCATCGGCAGGTACCAGTCGACGTACTGCGCTGCGCCGCCGTAGTCGGCGGCGTCGATCTTGCCGCCCGCCGAGCCGTCGGCGGTGATCGCGGCGGTGATCAGGTTGTTCGTCCCGAACCGCGACCGCAGCGCGCCCATCAGGTTCTTGAACGCCGCCGGGCCGCTGGTGTCGCAGCTCAGCCCGCAGGCGTTCGGGTACTCCCAGTCGATGTCGATGCCGTCGAACACGTCGGCCCAGCGCGGGTCCTCCACCAGTCGGTGGCAGGATTCGGCGAACGCGGCCGGGTTCGCCGCCGCCTGGCCGAAGCCGCCCGACCAGGTCCAGCCGCCGAAGGAGAAGATGACCTTCAGGTGCGGGTACATCCGCTTGAGCTTGCGGAACTGGTTGAAGCTGCCGCGCAGGGGCTGGTCCCACGTGTCGGCCACGCCGTCGACGCTGTCCGCGGCGGCGTATGCCTTGTCGTAGTCGGCATAGCTGTCACCGATCGTGCACTGTCCATTCTGGACGTTGCCGAAGGCGTAGTTGATGTGGGTCAGCTTCGCCGCGGACCCGCTCGTGTGGATGTTCTTCACGTGGTAGTTGCGCCCGTAGACGCCCCACTGCGCGAAGTACCCGATCACCTTGGACCCCGGCGGCTGGGGCGGGGTGGTCGTACTGGTCGGCGTGGTGGTGGTCGGCGGGGTGGTGGTCGTGGTGGTCGGTGTCGTGGTGGTGGTCGGCGGGGTGCCGCCCGTGCACGCCGCGCCGTTCAGGGTGCAGTTGGCGGGCGAGCCCGCCCCCGCGGCGACGAAGCCGAACGAGGCTGTCCCGCCCGCGGGGATCGAGCCGTTCCACGACAGGTTGGTGAATTTGTGGTGGTTGCCGGTCTGGGTGCGCTGCGCGTCCCAGGAGGAGGAGATGGACGACCCGGCGGGCAGGTCGAACTCGACGGTCCAACTGGCGAGTGTGGTGGTGCCGCCATTGCGGATCGTGTACTTGGCTTCCCAGCCCGACCCCCAGTCGGAGGTCTTCTGGAACTCGGCGGTGGGGCTGCCCGCACCGTTGGCGGGTGCGGCGACTATCCCCAGTGTGACGGTGGCCGCGGCCACCAGTGCTGCGGCTAGATGCCATCGGGTTCTGGACATTGTTCACCTCGAAGGAGAGCAGGGACAACAGCAACGACACTGTCTACTGTGGTCCAGACCGGACGGCTGAGAAGGTCTAGACCAATGATCCGTCCAGGGGAGCAGGAGCGCTACCCGGATGGATCGCTCGTGGGCGCACGCGGCTACCGTGGTGCGGGCGCGGGTTCCCTCGGTCTCGCTGCCCCCGGGGTGGCGGACCGGGCGAGCAGTTCGGCCGCCGCGCGCAGGCAGGCCCAGGAACCGCCGTGGGTGTCGATTCGACCGGCAGTGCCCAGATCCGGTCCGGGCGCGCCGGTTTCCACATGCACCACCGTGTCGGCGACGCGCACCAGGTCGGCCACCAGGGCGCGGACCGCCGGATGCCGGTGTGCGTCCCGAGTGGCGACCACGACCACGCGGTGTCTGCGGACGGCCGCCGGCAGGGGACCGGGATCGGTGGCGCGCAGGAGCGTGGCGCCGGGCACCAGTTCCGCCAGGTGCGGGCCCAGCCCCCAGGGCACCGGCCCCGCCGCGATGGTCGGGTCGACCTCGACATCGACCACCAGCGGGTGCGCCGACAGTGGTGGGATGCCGTTGGCGCGCAATGCTTTCCGGGCGACGGCGAGTCCCAGGTCGAGTTCGCTCCCGGCCGTGACACCGCCCGCGGCCCGCGTGCCCAGGGATCGGGTGCGGGCCGCGGCCTCGGCCAGCCGGTGTTCGGCGAGGGTGCCCGCGCGCACTTCGGCGGTGATGCGGTCGACGATGGCGGCCACCGCGTCGGCGTCGGCGATCTCGCCGCCGACGCACAGGGTGTCGGCGCCCGCGCGAAGAGCGCGCACGGCGGCGTCGGCCAATCCCGCCGCGTTGCCGAGATGTCCCGCCACCGCGCCCATTTCCAGCGCGTCGGTGACCACGGCGCCTGCGAAGCCCAGTTCGCCACGCAGTACCGTGCCGATCGCGATCGGGTTGACCGTGGCCGGTTCCGGGCCCCAGGCGGGCACGACCAGGTGTCCGGTCATCACCGCGCGCACCCCCGCCGCGATGGCCGCGCGGAACGGCACCAGTTCGGCCGCGCGCAGCTCGGCAGGCGTGCGGGGCAGCACCGGCAGGGTGTAGTGGGAGTCCGATGTGGACGCACCGTGGCCGGGGAAGTGCTTGGCGCAGGCCGCGACCCCGGTGCGCTGCAGGCCGCGCACCCAGGCGCCGACGTGCGCGCCCGCCGCGTACGGGTCGGAGCCGAAGGCCCGCACGCCGATGATCGGGTCGTCCAGGGTGAGGGTCAGATCCGCGCACGGCGCCAGGTTCACCGTCACCCCACAGGCGGCGAGCCGGGCGCCGAGCGCGGTCCCCACCTCGGTGGTGAGCCCGAGGTCGCCCGCGGCGGCGAGTGCCAGCGGGCCGGGAAGCCTGCTGCCGGTGCGCGCGTCGAGCCGGGTGACGTCGCCGCCCTCCTCATCGGTGCCGATGACGACGTCCCCGCGTTCGGCGCGCAACCGCGCGGTCAGCCTGGCCACCTGGTCGTCGTCGATCACGTTGCGGCCGAACAGAACCACGCCGCCGAGCCCGGCGGCGACCCTGGCGCGCACCCAGTCGGGGGCGGTGGTCCCGGCGAAACCGGGCAGCAGCACGGCTTCGGCGAGCGCGCGCACGTGCTCGGCCATCAGCCCTTCACCGCGCCCGCGGTCGCGCCCGAGACGAGCTTGCGCTGCACCAGCATGAAGAAGATCAGCGCGGGCACCGCGTAGATCACCGACGCGGCCATGATCCCGCCCCAGTCGGTGCCGAACGCCGTGCGGAACGAGGAAAGCCACACCGGCAGCGTCTGTTTCGACTGGTCGCGCATGAACACCAGCGCGTAGAGGAACTCGTTCCACGCGGTCACGAAGCTGAACACCGAGGTGGCGACCAGACCGGGACCCAGCAGTGGCAGCGTGACCCGGCGGAACACTCCCCACCGGCCACATCCGTCGACCATCGCGGCCTCCTCCAGTTCGATCGGGATGCCCTTGACGAACCCGCGCAGCGTCCAGATCGTGAACGGCAGCGTGAACGCCACGTACACCAGCAGCAGCGAGGCCAGTGTGTCGAGCAGGTCGGCGTCGCGCATGATCAGGTACATCGGCACGAACAGCGCTTCCAGCGGCGCGAGTTGCGCCACCAGCACCAGCAGCACGAACCCGCGTCGGCCGGTGAACCGCAGGCGTGCCAACGGAACCGCGGCCAGCAGGCCCGCCACCAGCGCGCAGGCGACCGCGCCGAGGGTCACGATGAGACTGTTCGTCAGGAACGTGGTGAAGCCGACCTTGGTGATCGCCGTGGTGAAGTTGTCGAGCGTCGCCGACAGCGGGATCAGGTCGTACTCGGGGGACAGGATCTGCGCGGGCGTCTTGAGCGCGGTGGTGAACATCCAGTAGGTGGGGAAGAAGAACACGGCCGCGACGACCAGGCCGAGCGCGGCGAGCGCGGCGCGCTGTGGTCGGGTTTTCATCGCTACAGCTCCGATTCCTGCGAGCGGACCAACAGTCGCAGGTACCGCCAGGTGACCGCGACCAGCACGATCAGCATCAGCACCGCGACCGCGGCGGCGAGGCCGAAGTGGCTGCCGGAGATGCCCTTGAGGTAGAGCAGCACCGGCAGGGTGGTGCTCTCGCCGTCGGGGCCGCCCTGTCTGATCGCCCAGACCTGGGTGAAGACCTTGAAGTCCCACAGCACCGACAGGAACACCACCATGGTCAGCAGCGGGCGCAGCGCGGGCCAGCTCACCGCCTGGAACGCCTGCCACGGCGACGCGCCGTCGATGCTCGCGGCCTCGTAGAGGTCCCTCGACGCGCTGAGCAGTCCGGCGTAGAGGGTGAAGGCCACGAACGGCACGGCCTGCCACAGGATGAGCAGCCCGATGACGGTGAGCGTGCTCGTCCCGCTGGCGAACCACGAGTGGCCCTGGAAGGAGTCGAAACCCAGCGCCACCAACGTCTTGTTGAGAATCCCGTACTGCTGGTCGAAGATCCACTGGAATACCGTGGTGGTGGCGATGATCGGCGTCGCCCAGGCGAGCACCAGGCTGACCTGGAGCGCGATCCGCACCGCGGGGCTCAAGTGTCGCATGAGGACGGCCACGCCGAGTCCGATGAGGACAGTGCAGGCGACGCAGGCCGCGGTGAACACCACCGTGCGCAGGCCGATGACCCAGAACTCCGGGTCGGACAGGATCTCGGTGTAGTTGTCGAACCCGACCCAGACCACCTCGCCGCGGACCAGTTCGCCGAGGTCGAGCTTGCGGAAACTGATCCCCAGCACCTGCAGCGCGGGCCAGCCCAGCAGGGCCACCAGCACGAGCACGGCGGGCGCGAGCATCAGGTAGGGCAGGGCCAGTTCGGACAGGGGGCGGCGGACCCGGCGGCGGGGGCCGGGCCGTACCGCCTGCGGGGTCCCCGCAGGCGCCACGGTGGTCACGGTCGATGTCATCGGTGTCCCGATCAGCTCGCGAACGCCTTGTTCAGCGCGGCGTTGGCGTCGGAGGTGGCCTGGTCGATGCTCTTGGCGCCGGTCAAGTACGCGGTGAGCATGTCCTTGAGCGGGTTCTGGCCCGCCTCGATGGTCGCCCAGCCCGGCGTGGCCGGGACGGCCTTGCCGTTCTTGGACGCCTTCGCCATGGCCGCGTTCACCGGGTCGCGCTCCAGCGCGCTGACGTCGCTAGACGTGCCGGGGATCATCCCGGCCTTGGCGAACGCGCCCTGGTACTTGGCGCTGGACATCAGCTTCAGGTAGTCCTTGGCGAGATCCTGGTCCTGGGAATTGGCCGGGATCGCCAGGTTCGAGCCGCCCTGGAAGACCGGCGCGGGGGTGCCGGAGTTCTTCGAGGGGATGGGAAACGCCGAGGTCAGCGTCTTGATGGTCGGGTCGCTCTTGGCCGCGGTCGCGACCTCCCACGGCAGCCCGATGACCATCGCGACCTTGCCCTGGCCGTAGATGCCGGCCTGCTCGGGGGTCTGCTCGTCGGCGTCCTTGGGCGCCTTCGTGCCCGACGCCTCCACGAGCTGCTTGTAGAACTCCAGACCCGCCTTGGCCTGCGGGCTGTCGAGGGTGGCGGTGAACTTGGTGCCCTCGCTCCTGGCGATGTCGCCGCCCTCGTCGTAGATGAACGACAGCAGGGTGTACCAGTTCTGGCCGGGCAGGTAGAGCGCCTGGAAGTCGGGGTCGGCCCCGAATTTGGCCCTGAGCTTGGTGATCGCGTCGAGCCACTCCTGGCGTGAGGCGGGCGGCGCGGTGATGCCCGCCTGCTCGAACATGTCCTTGCGGTAGAGCACCATCCGGTTGGCCGCGTAGAACGGCACCGCGTACTGCTTGCCGTCCCAGGACCCGGAGTCCTTGAGGCTGCCGAGCCACTGGTCGCTGTTGAAGTCCTTGCCCGCGGCGGTGACGTCGAGCAGGACGTTCGCCGCGGCGAACTTCGGCGCCTGGGTATTGCCCAGCTCGATCACGTCCGGGGCGTCGTTGCCTGCCAGCGCGGTGGTCAGCTTGTCCTGGATGCCGTTCCACTGCTGGACTTCGTAGCGGACCGTGACGTCCTTGTGAGTCTCCTGGAACTCCTTGTGCAGCGCGTCGGTGAGGTCGGTGGGCGCCGACCCGTTCATCAGCCACACGGTCAGCGTGCGGGGGCCCGCGGCGGCGGAATCGCCGCCGGAGCTGCCCGATCCCGCGCAGCCCGCGACCGCCAGCGCGACCGCGATACCCCCCACCATCGACTTCGACCAACTTCTCACCGTTACCGCCTTCCGAACGCCGCCCCCGTGCCGCCAAGGGGCGTGGGACTTGAGTGGTTTAGACCATTTTGATTAGAGTGGTCCGTAGTTCTCGGGCTTGTCAAGACAAATACCCAATTCGACATCGAGCAAGGAACCTCATGGCTGCGAGCCTGCCTGGCGGCGGTGCCGAAGAGGCCGGGGAAAACGGCCGGAAATCGCCGCGGACGCCCAAGCACTGGGCACTCAAAGAGCGGCTGGCGGAACTGGTGCGGGGGCTGCCGCCGGGCCGGTCGCTGCCCGGGGAACGGGTTCTCGCGGTCGAGCACGGCGTGTCCAGGAGCACGCTGCGCCGGGCGCTGGCCGAGCTGACGGCGGAGGGCAGGCTGACCCGGGTGCAGGGCATCGGGACGTTCGCGGGGGAGGGCAAGCTGACCCAGCGGCTGCGGTTGTCCTCCTACACCGAGGACATGCGCGGCCACGGGCGGCACCCGACCGCCGCCCTGCTCGACGCCAGTATCGGCGCCGCGGACCCGGAATTGGCTCTGCGCCTGGGAATCCGCTCCGGCGACGACGTGCTGCGGCTGCGCCGACTGCGCCGGGCGGACGGCGAGCCGATGGCGATCGAGACCGCGCGGCTGCCACTGGGCCGGTTCCCCGGCCTGGCGCACCACGTCGGCGACGGGTCCCTCTACCGGGTGCTGTGGGAGCGGTACGGGGTGGCGCTCGACCACGCCGAGGAGACCATCGAGACCGCGCTCGCCGCCCCCGCCGAGGCGGCGTTGCTCGGCACCGATGTCGGCGCGCTGCTGCTGTTGTTGTCGCGGCATTGTTTCGATACCGAGGGGCGGCCCGTGGAATGGGTGCGCTCGGTTTATCGCGGCGACCGCTACAAATTCGTCGCTACTCTGGTCGCGCCGCGTACGGAGAATTGACGCCACTGAATTCGGGCGGGCTGTTTCGGGGTGGGCGGCTCCTCGTCTTCTCGGTGCGGATGGCGGGGTAGTCACCGGTCGGCGCGCACGCGGCCGGGGACCCCGGGTCTGCGCTGCCAGGGGTGCGGCCCCGACAGCGGCCGGTACTCCACCCCGAGCGCGTCGAGTCGGGGCAGGTGGTGGGTCGCGACGCGGTCCAGGAACTCGGCCGGGTCGCGGCCCGCCCGTGGACTCCACACCACCTCGGCGAACGCGGCCAGCCGGGGAAAGGCCGCGTAGTCGAGCCCGCGCGGGGAGTCCAGGTGCTCGGACCAGAGTTGCGCCTGCGCGCCCAGCACCCGGTCGTGCGCGGTCGCGGGCAGCGCCGCCGGGATCGGCTCGTAGCCGTACACGTCGGCCAGGGTGCGCCGGTAGCCGACCGGGATCGGCTCGTCGGGGTCGTCGGACTGCCGGTGGTCGAGGTACACGTGCTGCTCAGGGCACATCACCACGTCGTGGCCCGCCAGCGCGGCGGCGACGCCCGCCGCCTCGCCGCGCCAGGACGCCACGATCGCGTCCGGCGGCAGCGCGCCCGCGACCTCGTCCCAGCCGAGCGCGCGCCTGCCTCGGGTCGCCAGGTGCCCGGCGAGGGCGCCGACGAACCAGCCGTGCAGCGCGTCGACGGAGTCCAGGCCCAGATCGGCGGCCCGCTGCTGGACCGCCGGGCTCGCGTGCCACTGGGTGGTCGGCACCTCGTCGCCGCCCAGGCAGACCACGGGGGAGTCGAAGACGTCGGCCACGTGATCGAGGACCGTGCGATAGAAGTCCACAGTGGACTCCGACGGGGTCAGCACGTGTTCGCTGACGCCCCAGGCGTGCCACACCGGCACCGGGTCGCCGGTGACGCCCAGCTCCGGGTAGGCCGCGATCGCCGCCTGGCTGTGGCCGGGTACGTCGATCTCGGGCACCACGGTCACGTGCCGGGCGCGGGCGTGGGCGACGATCTCGCGCAGGTCGTCGGTCGAGTAGAAACCGCCGTGCGGCCGACCGTCGTGGGTCGGGTCGCCGTCAGGCCGCCTGCCCGTCCACGAACCCGCGCGCCACGCGCCGACCTCGGTCAGCCTCGGGTACGCGGGCACCTCGACCCGCCAGCCCTGGTCGTCGGTGAGGTGCAGGTGCAGCACGTTGAGCTTGTGCGCGGCCATCAGGTCGAGGAAGCGCAGCACCGCGGCCTTGGGCAGGAAGTGCCGGGCCACGTCGAGCAGGACGCCGCGCCAGCCGAACCGGGGGTGGTCCTCGATCTCGCCGCACGGCAGCGTCCACGGCCCGCGGTGGATGTCCGCCGCCCGGAACGCGTCCGGGCCGAGCAGTTGACGCACCGTCTGGCAGGCGTGGAACGCGCCCGCCGCGTCGGCGGCGACCCCGCGCACGCCATCGGGTGTGATGGAAAGTCGGTATGCCCCGGGATGTGGCAGCCGGGCCGGGTCGAGCGCCACGCTGGCGGGGTCTGTCGCCGTGACGACGGACGCCACCGTGCACCTGCCGGGTCCCGGTCGGACCCGAACCGGCCGGGGGAGCAGGGCATCGAAGCTGGTCATCCCCGGCCTCTCCAGAATTGTTGCGCGATGTGCAACGAAGGTTTCACTGGTAGCAATGTATTGGATGGTAGAACGGCCGCCCGGTGGGCACAAGGTGTGCCGGGTCAGGTGAACGCCACCATCGCGGCGCCACGCACCGTGACACTCCCGGCCGGTGCGCCGAGCGCGCCGGAGCCCGGATCGCGCGGCAGCCAGGTGACCGAACCGGCGTGCTGATTGGCGGCGTAGAGCCAGAAACCGGTCGGGTCGACGGCGCAGTGTCGCGGCCGCGCCCCGCTCGCCGAGGATGTAGGCGCGGCGTCCGCGTCGAGTCGGTGCGTCGTGACGGTGCCGTCGGTGTAGTGCGCGGTGAGCAGGAATCGGTCGTGTACGGCCAGATGCGTCGAGGTCGCCGGTCCCGCGGATCGGCTTGGCCGACCACGAGTCCGTCACCGCCGAGGGTTCCGATGTAGACGGTCGTCACGGCGGTGTCCGGCGGATCGAGCGGCCCGGCAGCGCGCCGGTCGGGCGGCTGCCCGCGATCACCGGGACGCCGTTGACGAGCACGTGTTCGACGCCGACGGCCGCGCTGCGCGGGTTGTCGAAGGTCGCGGTGTCGGTGATGGTGTCCGGGTCGAACAGGACCAGGTCCGCCGCGTAGCCGACGCGCACCAGGCCCCGGTCGGTCAGCCGCAGCCTGCGGGCCGGCCTGCCGGTGAGGTGCGCGACGCACTCCGCGAGGCCGAGCACGCCCAGTTCGCGCACGTAGCGGCCCAGGTAGCGCGCGAAGGTGCCCCACGCGCGCGGGTGCGGCCGGTCGCCTACTAGCAGGCCGTCGCTGCCGCCGGTGTGCGCCGGGTGGGCCATGATGGCCCGCACATTGGCCTCGTCGCCCACGTGCATCAGGCACGACGTGCCCAGCCGCTCGCGCACCAGCACGTCCGCGACCAGCTCGAACGGCGCGATCCCTTGGCGGGCGGCCGATTCCGCGACACGGTGGCCGACGAGGTCGCGGTGCTCGGCCAGCCGCACGCCGTTGACCTCGATCGACCCCCAGTCGACCGGGACACCGTGGCAACCGTCCGAACCGGACTCCTCGACCGCGAACCGGATCCGCTCGCGGGTGTCCACATCGGACAGCCGGGCGAGCGTCGCGTCGAGCCCGCCCTCGGCGGCCCAACTCGGCAGCAGGGCGGACAAGTAGGTGGCGCCGGGTAGGTACGGGTAGGTGTCCAGGGTGAGGTCGCAGCCGTGCGCGGCCGCGTCGTCCAGCAGGGCCAGCAGTTCGCCCGCCCGGCCCGCGTTGACCGGGAAGTTCATCGTGGCGTGCGCCAGGTGCAGCGGGCAGCCCGAGCGCAGGCTCACCTCCACCATCTCGGCGTACGCGGCCACCGCGCCCGCGCCGTAGCTGCGGTGGTGCGGGCTGAAGTACCCGCCGTGCTCGGCGACCACCGCGCACAGCGCGACCAACTCGTCGGTGTCGGCATACATCCCGGGGGTATAGGTCAGCCCGGCGGACAGGCCGAGCGCGCCCTCCCGCAGGCCCCGCGCGGTGACCTCCCGCATCCGGTCCAACTCGGCGTCGGTCGGCAACCGGTCCGCCCAGCCCATGACCAGCATGCGCACCGTGCCGTGCGGCACCAGATAAACGGCGTTCACCGCGATGCCCCGGTCGAGCCGATCGAGATAGCCGCCGACGCCGCGCCAGTCCCAGTCGAACCCCGACGGGTCGCCGTTCCACCCCGCGAGCTGCTCGCGCAGCGCGGCGAGCGTGCGGTCGTCCACGGGCGCGTAGGACAGTCCGTCCTGGCCCAGCACCTCCAGGGTCACCCCCTGCGACACCTTCGCCAGGTGGTCCGGCTCGGCGAGCAGGCGCAGGTCGGAGTGCGAGTGCATGTCGACGAACCCGGGCGCGAGCACGAGTCCGGCGGCGTCGACCGGCCGTCCGCCGAGCCGGTGGCCGATCTCGGCGATCCGCCCGGCCGCGACCCGCACGTCGGCGCGGTAGCCGGGCGCGCCCGTGCCGTCGACGACGGTGGCGCCGCGGAACACGGTGTCGGCCACGGCTCAGAAGAAGGTCCGCACGAGGGCGACCACGGTCTCCCCGTCGGCCCCGGTCATCGGCAGCAGCGGCCACTTGTCGAACACCGTGCACGGGTGCGACAGGCCGAGCCCGACCCAGTCGCCCACCTCGACCCGTGCGCCCACGACCTGCATGAACGCGTGCTGGTCGTTGAGCGCGGTCACCCGGCACCCGGTCAACGGGCCGACGTCCGACGCGGTGCGCAGGAGTTGGGGCTCGGGCAGGTCGATGTCGTAGGGGACGTCGCGTTTGCCGACCGCGAGCAGCGCCAGGCCGGGCTCCGGCCGCGAGATCACCTGGGTCCACGCGCGCAGGGCAGAGCGCAGCGCGGGGACGCCGTCGAGCCGCCCGTGCGCGCCGAGCGGCGAGACGGCGCGGTAGTAGCCGTCGTCGTGGGTGATGTAGGCGCCGCCGCGCAGCACGGGGAGTACCGCGAGTCCGTCGGGCCACGGCGCGGTGAGCGCGTCGGCCACGAGGTCGAAGAACGCGCTCCCGCCCGCGGTGACGACCACCTGCTCGGTCTCGAACTGCCCGTGCAGCAAGGAAACCAGCTCGCGCAGCCGGGCGAGGTAGGCCGCGACGGCGTCGAGTCCGGCGGGAGTCGCGTGGATGGCGGCGGACCCCTCGTAGCCGCCGACACCCGCCAGCCGCAGGGCCGGGCTCGCGACGATCGCCGCCGCCACCGCCCGCGCGGTGTCCGCGTCGCGCGCGCCGGTTCGCCCGCCCGGCACGCCGATCTCGACCAGCACGTCGACAGGTCTGCGCGTGCCCGCGAGCGCTTCGGTCATCAGCTCGACCCCGCGCACCGAGTCCGCCCAGCACCAGAACTCGAACTCCGGGTCGCGGTCCAGCTCGGCGCCGAGCCAGGCCAGGCCCGCCGGGTCGAGGTAGGAGTTGGCCAGCAGCACCCGGCTCACGCCGAACGCCCGGTACACCCGGAGCTGGCCCGCCGTGGCCGCCGACAGCGCCCACGCGCCGTGGTCGAGCTGGCGGGCGAAGAGCTGCGGCGCCATGGTCGTCTTGCCGTGCGGGGCAAGGGCGAGCCCGCGCGCGGCGGTCCACTTCGCCATTGTGGCCAGGTTGTGCTCGACGGCGGCGTCGTCGAGCGCGACGATCGGACCGACGAACCCGTCGCGGAACAGTCCGAGCCGCGCGGCGATGGCCTCGTCGGCGGTGCGGCCGAACCAGGTGTGCGGGATCGACTTGAACCGCCAGTCGAGGCGCTCCTCGCCGAGCCGCGCCACGGCGGCCCGATCGAGACGCGCGGGGAGCGGAACCACTCAGCCTCCATTGCGTTGCACGCAACGACAAGTGCGCTATGTGATACGCAGTGTGTAGCATCGGTGGAGGCCGGTCAACGTCGCCCGCGGCCGGAGGGACGGTGCGCGTGGTGCCCGATGTGTTGTGCCTCGGCGAGTCGATGGCGCTGTTCGTCCCCGCCGAGGAGGGCCCCGCCGACCAGGTGCGCACCTGGGTCCGCACGGTCGGCGGCGCCGAGTCCAACGTCGCCTGCACGCTGGCCCAGCTCGGCGTGCGCGCGGGCTGGGTGAGCGCCGTCGGGGCCGACCCGTTCGGCCGCGCGGTGGTCGCCGCGGTGGCGGCCGCCGGGGTCGACGTCTCGCGGGTGCGCGTCGACCCGGAGCGCCCGACCGGGGTCTACATCAAGGAAAGCAACGCCGCGGGCAGCCCGGTGCGCTACTACCGGCACGGCTCGGCGGCGTCCGCCATGACGCCCGCGCTGCTGGCCGGGCTCGACCTCGACGGCGTGCGCGTGGTGCACCTCAGCGGGATCACCGCGGCGCTGTCACCGAGCTGTCTCGACCTGATGGGCGCGGTGATGGACCTGCCCCGGCGCGCGCACCGGGTGTCGTTCGACCTCAACTGGCGGCCCGCGCTGTGGGCGGGCGGCGACCGCGGCGTGCTGCGTGCGCTGGCCGCTCGTGCCGACATCGTGCTGGTCGGCGCGGACGAGGCGGCGGCCGTCTGGGGCACCGGGGTGCCCGCCGCCGTCCGCGCGCTGCTGCCCGAGCCCGAGACCCTGGTCGTCAAGCAGGGCGGCATCGGCGCCACCCTGATCGAGCGCGACCCGGCCACCGGCCGCGACCGCGCCGAGGTCTTCGGACCCGCGCTGCGGGTGGACATCGTCGAGCCGGTCGGCGCGGGCGACGCGTTCGCCGCCGGGTTCCTCGCCGCCTGGCTCGCGGGCGGCTCACCGTTGCGCAGACTGCGCGCCGGGCACCTGCAGGCCGCCGGTGTGCTGCGCACCCACCATGATGTGGCGGTCCCGCTGCCCAGGGAACTGGTCGCCGACCTGCTCGACGCCGACGCCGCGACCTGGGCCACCACCCACCTGACCGCACAGGGAGTCCGCCGAGGATGAGTCAGAGCCTCGACCGCGCGCTCACGCTGCTCTCCGCGCTCGCGGACGGCCCGCGCACCCTCGACCAGCTCGCCGCGGCCGCGGACGTGCACAAGACCACCGTGCTGCGGCTGATGCGCACCCTGGAGACCCACCGGTTCGTCCAGCGCGACGACCTGCGGCACTACCGGCTGGGCACCGCGTTGTTCGACCTCGCCAACCGCTCGCTCGACAGCCGCGACGTGCGCCGCAGCGCCGAGCCCGCGCTGCGCGAGCTGAACGAGCTGACCGGACACACCGTGCACCTGGCCAGCTACGAGGGCGGCGAGGTCGTCTACATCGACAAGTACGAGAGCCGCCACCAAGTTCGGATGTACTCCCGGATCGGCAAACGCGCCGCCCTGCACTGCACGGCCGTCGCGAAGGTGCTGGTCTCCGCGTTCGACGAGCCGCGCCGCCGGGAGATCGCCGAGTCGATCGAGTACGTCCGGCTGACCGAGAACACGATCACCACGGCTGAGGCGTACCTCGCCGAGCTGGCGGCGGTGGCCGAACGCGGCTACGCGCTGGACAACTCCGAGCACGAGGACTTCATCCACTGCGTCGCCGCGCCGGTTCGCGGGCAGCGGGGCGAGGTGCTGGCCGCGGTGTCGGTGTCGGTGCCCAAGATCTTGCTCGACTACGCCGGTCTGCTCGCGCTGGTCCCCGACCTGCTGCGCACCGCCGAGAAGGCGTCGCTGGCGTGCGGGTGGAGCGACGTAACGGATCGCTGACGGCAGACGACCCGGGAACCGACGGAACCCCGTGTCCGTTCGTGCGTCCGAAAGGGCAAATGTCCGTGGCTCTAAAGTGGCGCGACCACGGACGGCACGCGAAGAAGGAGAGACTTCCCGATGGTCTTCAAGAAGATGCTGCGGGCACTGGGTGTCGGCGGCCCGAGCGTCGACACCGTGCTGGCCGATTCCCGGGTGTATCCCGGCGGTGTGCTCGCGGGTGAGGTACGGATGACCGGCGGCGAGGAGGCGTGCGACATCGACTACGTCGCGCTGTCGCTGGTCACCCGGGTCGAGCGCGGCGAGGAGCAGGGCACTGCCCCGGTCGAGTTCGACCGGTCGGTGGTGTCGGGCCGCTTCTCCTTGGCCGCCAAGCAGGAGCGGGTGGTCCCGTTCCAGGTCACCGTGCCGTGGGAGGCGCCGATCACCGAGGTGTTCGGCAAGCACCTGCACGGCATGTCGCTGGGTCTGCGCACCGAGCTGGCCGTCGCCAAGGCGGTCGACAAGGGCGACCTCGACGCCGTGCACATCCAGCCGCTGCCCTCGCAGGCCGCGGTGCTGGCGGCGTTCGGGCGGCTCGGTTTCCAGTTCAAGGCCGCCGACCTGGAGGCGGGCCGCATCCACGGCGTGCACCAGCAGCTCCCGTTCTACCAGGAGATCGAGTTCTACCCGCCCGGGCACCTGGCCCGCGGCATCACCCAGGTCGAGCTGACCTTCGTCGCCGAGCCCGGCGGCATGGCCGTGGTGCTGGAGGCCGACCGGCGGGCGGGCCTGTTCACCGCGGGCGGCGACTCGTTCGGCCGCTTCCACGTCAGCCACGCCGATGCCGAGCGCACCGACTGGGAGGCGCGGATCTCCGAGTGGCTGACCCAGGTCGCGGGCAAGCGCCAGAGCCACTTCGGGGGCCACGGCGGTCATGGTGGGCACGGCGGTCACGGTGGGCACCGCGGCCCGGGCATCGGTGGGATGGTCGGCGGCCTGGCGGCCGGCGTCGTCGGCGGCATGGTCCTCGGCGAGGTCGTCGACGAGATGGGCGACGGCTTCTTCGGCGAGGACTGAGTTTTCGTGGCGGGCGGCCCGCGTGGGGTCGCCCGCCCCGGGTCGCCTCATGTCACCCGAGGTCCACGCGTTCTGTCGGAGCGGCCCCTGTGCTCGCTGACCACGATTCGCGCCCCCACGCAC
>NZ_JBQTHF010000119.1:0-11046 GCF_052390155.1 Actinokineospora sp.
GCCCCCCCGCCCCCGGGGGGCGCGGCGCCCGCCCCCCCCCCCCGGGCCCGCCGGCGCCCCCGGGCGCGGGGGGGGGCCCCGGGGGCGCCCCGCCCCCCCGGGGGGCCCCGCGCCCGACTCGACGTGACTTACCTGGAGGCGTAGACGGCCCTCTCGAAGTTGGCGTACATGTCCAGCGCGGCCTGCGGCACGAACGGCAGGAAGTTGCTGTAGATCGACCCGGCGATCCCGCTGGTCGGGTCCACCCAGAAGTGGGTGTTGCACAGTCCGGCCCACGCACCGCTGCCCGCGCGGCGCATGCCCGGGATGTCCCCGGTGTTGAGCAGCAGGCCGTAACCCCACTTGTAGCCGGGCCCCGGGTAGAAGCCGTGGGTCGAGGCCGGGTCGGCGGTCTCGATCGCGGCGGGGAAGTCGAGGTCGCCGATCTGGTTGGTGAACGCGCTGTCCACAGTGGACTCCTGCAGGATGCGGACGCCGTCGAGTTCGCCGCCGCCGAGCAGGGCGCGCTGGAACTTGATGTAGTCCCGCGGCGTCGAGTAGAGGCCGTGGCCGCCTGCCCAGTACTCCGGTTCCTCGACGAGCGCGATCTCGCTGGCCGACCAGGTGCCGTCTTCGCCCTGCAGATGGATCGGGGTGGTGTTCCCGGCCTGGTCGGCATTGCGGTGGAAGGTCGTCTGGTCCATCCCGAGCGGACCGGTGATGCCCTCCTTCACGGCGACGTCGAGGGTGACGCCGCCTGCGGCCTCGACGACCTTGCCGAGCCAGTCGGTGTTGATACCGTATTCGAAGGTGGTGCCCGGGTCGGCGACCATCGGGGCGGTGAAGATCGTGTTGGTGCCCGAGAGGACGTTCGGGGTGCCGGTGACCGACTCCCAGCGCACCAGGTCGGCGTTCCAGAACCAGTAGCCGAGGCCGGTCGTGTGGGTGACGAGTTGCTTGACGGTGGCCCGGGTCGCAGGCGGGCGCATGCGTGGGGTGTCGCCGTCGAAACCGTCCAGAACCTGGAGGTCGGCGAACTCGGGACGGTAGGTGTCGATCGGGGCGTCGAAGTCCAGGTCGCCCTTTTCTCTCAGCTGCAGTGCGGCAGCCGTGGCCACCATCTTGGTCATCGACATGATCCGAAAATGGGTGTCCACGCCGACCGTGTCGTTGCCGCCCGCGACCTTCGCGCCCGCGCCGCCTGCATAGATCACGCCGTTGCGATCCGCGGCGATCGCGGCCACGCAGGGCACGGCGCCGCTGTCGACCGCGGCCTGCAACACCTTGTCTATGTTCGAGCTCATGGACTTGTCTCCTCGCGTGTTCGCCGGGAAGCGGGCCTACTAACATTGACCCCACCTGATTGACACGTCAATGGCACTCGATCGGTTGAGGGACAACGGATCTGGGACCGGTCATCGTCCACTCAGGATGCGGGCGCAGCGCTGCCACGGTCGCCGCGCGCTGCGGCGGCCGTGGCAGTCCGCTCGGCTCAGCGGGTGAAGACGATTTTGCCCGCGGTCTCGCCAGCGAGCATCTGTGCGAAGCCGTCCTCGGCCTTCTCCATCGGGAGTTCGGCACCGATCCGCGGTCGGATGCCTGCGACCTCGCAGAAGTTCAGCAGATCGCCCAACTCCTCCCGGGTGCCCATGGTCGAGCCGACGACGCGGAGCTGCAGGAAGAACAGCCGCTGCAGGTCGGCGCTCGGGTCGGGGCCGCTGGTGGAGCCGGACACCACGATCACGCCCCCCGGCTTGAGCGCGCGCATCGAGTGCGCCCAGGTGGCCTTGCCGACGGTCTCGAACGCGCCGTCCACCCGTTCGGGGAGCCGGGCGCCGGACTCGAAGGTCTGGTGGGCGCCCAGCTCCGCGGCCAGCGCGCGCTTCTCCTCGGTGCGGCCGGTGACCCAGACGCGCAGTCCGGCGGCCTTGCCCAGTTCGATCAGCGCGGTCGACACGCCGCCGGACGAGCCCTGCACGAGCATGGTCTGCCCGGGCCGCAGCCCCGATTTCACGAACAGCATCCGGTAGGCGGTCAGCCACGCCGTGCCCATGCACGCGGCCTCGGCGAACGACAGCCCCGCCGGCTTGGGCAGCGCGTTGCGCGCGGGCACCACGACGGTGTCGGCGAACGCGCCCTGGTGCTTCTCGGTGAGCAGGGTGCGCTTGGGGTCGAGGGTTTCGTCGCCGCTCCACGACGGGTCGCCGACGACCGAGTGCAGCACCACCTCGGAGCCGTCGGCGAGCACCCCGGCGCCGTCGCAGCCGAGGATCATCGGGAACTGCTCGGCCTTGATCCCGACGCCGCGCAGCGTCCAGAGGTCGTGCATATTGAGGCTGGCGGCCTTCACGGTCACCGCCACCCAGCCATCGGGCGCGGTGGGGTCGGGGCGCTCACCCACGGTCAGCGCGGCCAGCGGGTCGTCTGGACTTGGCTCTGCGGCATACACGGCGAACATGGTTGAAACATAACCAAGCCAGGCGCCGATCGCCCGGCGGAAGTGGCCAAGGTCTACGCTCGGATTGTGCTGCAAGGGTTGTCGGAGTGGTGGAACGACGTCGAACTGTGGATCATCGCGGTCCCGTTCGCCCTCCAGTTCGCCCTGGTGATGGCCGTGCTGCTGCCGTTGTGCGTGGTGTTGGCCTGGCTGATCGATCGGGTTGTCGACTACGCGTCGGACACGGTCGGCACCTCGCGCGACGAGCCGCCGCTGGGGTCTCGGTCGAGTTCCGACGCGGATTCGTAGGCTGACCGGGTGGGTTCTCGCACACGCATCACCGCCGCGCTGGTTGGCCTCGTCGTGCTCGTCCTCGCGGGCTGGCTGATCCGTGACGCGGGCACCAGCCCCGCGGGCGGTGCGGCGTCCGTCCCCGGGGCGGGCACGGGCCTCGCGGTCCGGCCGCTGTCCGAACTGCCCGAGGAGGCGGCGCGCACGTGGCGGCTGGTCGAGCGCGGCGGCCCGTTTCCGTATCCGCGCAACGACGGCACGACGTTCCAGAACCGCGAGAAGCTGCTGCCCGAGCAGAAATCCGGCTACTACCGGGAGTACACCGTGCCCACGCCGGACAGCCCCGACCGCGGCGCCCGGCGCCTGGTGACCGGCGCCGCGCGGGAAGTGTTCTACACCGGGGATCACTACGCGTCGTTCGTCGTGGTAGACCTGGCCCGGTGATCGAACATTTCGTGGACGGCTCGGCCGTGCGCAGCAAGCGGGCCATGTTCACCGCGGTGTCCCTGGCACTGTCCTTCCCGGACTGGTTCGGCCACAACCTGGACGGGCTCTACGACTGCCTGGTCGACCTGTCGTGGCTGCCCGAGGGCGAGCACGTGCTGATCTGGACCCACCCCGAGGTCCTGGCGAAGGCCGACCCGCCGGGCTACCGCGCGATCCGCGAAGTCCTCGACGACGCCGTCGAGGGCTTCACCGATCCCGACCGCTCGCTGTCGATCGTCCTCGCCGAGGGCTAGTACTACACCTGAGGTACCCAGTTCGGCTTGCGCTTGCCCATGAACGCGGCGATGCCCTCCTGCCCCTCCTGACTGGCGAAGAAGCCCGCGGACAGCGTCAGCATCTCGGCGAAGTCGGCCGACATGTCGCCCGCGGGTGGTCGGCGCAGCATCTGCTTGGTCGCGGCGAGCGCGTTCGGCCCGCCCAGCGCGAGCATCCCGGTGTAGCGGTCGACCTCCGCGTCGAGGTCGGCAGCGGGGACGGCCGAGTTGATCAGGCCGATCGCCACCGCGCGGGCCGCGTCGAACTGTTCGCCGGTCAGGAAGAGTTCGTGGGCGGCGCGGGGGAGCAGGCGGGGGACCACCGTCACGGAGATGATCGCGGGCACCACGCCGATGCGGACCTCGGTGAAGGCGAAAGTGGCGGTGTCGGCGGCGACCGCGATGTCTGCCGCGGCCACCATGCCCACGCCGCCCGCGCGGGCCGGACCGGCGAGCTTGGCCACGACCGGCTTCGGGCTGGTCCAGATCCGTTCCAGGATCGCCGGGAACTCGGAGACCCCCTGCGCCCCCGCCGCCGCGCCGCCCGCCTCTTTGAGGTCCATCCCGGCGCAGAACACGGGACCGGTGTGGTCGAGCACGATCACGCGCGCGTCGCTGTCCGCGATGGCCGTGGTCA
Organism: Actinokineospora sp.; assembly: GCF_052390155.1. Taxonomy (NCBI): domain Bacteria; kingdom Bacillati; phylum Actinomycetota; class Actinomycetes; order Pseudonocardiales; family Pseudonocardiaceae; genus Actinokineospora; species Actinokineospora sp. The sequence continues at coordinate 4,106 of NZ_JBQTHF010000119.1, forward strand.
GGTGGTCGCGCAGCTCGGCCCGGAGTTGCGCGGAGAGCGCGTTGCGGTTGTCCGGGGAGTCCAAAGTGATCCGTGCCACACCGTGTGCGACCTGGTAGTGCACCAACTCGTCAGCCATGCGGCCACCCTAAAGGCGGGTGGGGTGCCGCGGGCGCCCCACCCGCGCGGCGCTATCCGACCGTCGTGGTGGTGATGACCGGGTTCGGGATATGTGTCACGCCCGATTACGCGGAGCGCACGGCGGCGCCGCGGACCTCGTCGTACCGGTCGAGCACCAGGTCGGCCAGCTCGACGGCGGGCCCGAGCGGCGCGGCCACCAGCGCACCAGGGTCGGCGGCCACGGCCTGCGCGATGACCCGGTCGGGCAATCGGCCGGGGGCCAGGAACCAGGACGCCACCGCGATCCGCTCGGCGCCCCGCGCGCGCAGTGCCGCCACGGCGGCGGTGACATCCGGGTCGGCCGCGGCGAATGCCGGTCGGACGCCGGACCAGCCCTGGGTCCGCGCCCACCGCGCGGCGACGGCGGCCACCCGCGCGTTCGCCGGGGCGTGCGCGGACCCGGTCGCAGCGAGCACCACGCCGACGTCGGGATCGCCTGGCCGCACGCCGATCTCGCGCAGCCTGCGCAGCGCCGCCGCCTCCAGCCGGGCGTCCGGGCCGAGCACGTCCGCGACGGTCACCGACAGCCGGGGCAGCCGCGCGGTGGCCGCGTCGACCAGCGCGGGCAGGTCGACCCTGGCGTGGAAGGCGCGGCCGAGCAGCAGCGGCGCGACCACCACGGCGCGGTGTCCGTCGCCGTGCAGCGCGGTGAGCACGTCGATAAGCCGGGGCGCCGACAGGTCGAGGAACGCGCCCCGCACGTCCAGCCCCGGCCTGCGCGCGCGCACGACCGACAACAGTTCGGCGACTGTGGCGGCCGAGCGCGGGTCGCGGCTGCCGTGGGCGACGGCGACTAGTGGGGTGTTCATTTAGAACGATCCGTTCAGGCCGCGGGCGCGCAGCACCGCGCGCTCCAGCGGCCGGAAGACCAGCAGTTCGATGCCGACGCCGACGAAGAAGATCAGCAGGATGCCCGCCAGCACCATCGACATGTCCGAGAGCGACATGCCGTTGTGCAGGTACTGGCCGAGGCCGAAGCCGAGCTGCGGCGAGGTCGCGATCAGCTCCGCGGCCATCAGTGAGCGCCACGAGAACGCCCAGCCCTGTTTGAGTCCCGCGAGGTAGCCGGGCAGCGCGGCGGGCAGCAGGATGAACCGCGCCGAGTCGAGCCTGCCCGCGCCGAGCACCTTGCCGACCCGGGGCAGGATCGGCGGGATCTGGTCGATGCCCGAGACCAGGCCGTTCGCGATGGACGGCACCGCGCCGAGCAGCACGACGGTGTAGATCGCGGCGTCGGTGATGCCGAACCAGAGCACCGCGGCGGGCACCCAGGCCACCGACGGCAGGCTCTGCAGCCCCGAGACCAGCGGCCCGAGCGCGGCCCGCACGATCCGCACCTTGGCCAGCAGCAGCCCCAGCGGCGTCGCCACCGCCACGGAGATCAGGAACCCGATGACCGCGCGGTGCACCGAAACCCAGAGGAACTCCCACACCTGGCCGCTGCGGACCACCTTCCAGATCTGCTCCCACACCGCGAGCGGCGCGGGGAGCTGGTACTCCGGCCAGATGGCGCGCGACCAGAGGATCTGCCACACCACGACCACGATGACCAGGGCGGCGATCGGCGACAGCACCGTGCGGGCCAGGCCGCGGCTGCCCGCTCCCTTGGCCGCGACCGGCGGGGTGTCCAGCGCGTCGAGCCCGGCTTCGACACTGGCTGCCTGGTTCTGCTCGTCGCGGGAGGTGGTCGCCTCACGCGGCGGCATGGCTGCTGATCACCTCGCGCAGGCGGGTGTTGATCTGCTCGACGGCGTCGGCCGCGTCGGCACCGGAGAGCCCGTCGACGGGCCATTCCTGCACGACGCGGCCCGGCTTGGACGACAGCAGCACCACCCGCTGGCCCAGCCGCACGGCCTCGCGCACGTCGTGGGTGACGAACACGACGGCCGCGCCGGTCGCCTCCCACACCCGCAGCAGCTCGCCCTGCAGCACGTCGCGGGTGATCGCGTCGAGCGCGGAGAACGGCTCGTCCATCAGCAGCAGCGACGAGCCGGGGCCCCGGCTGTCCTGCAGCGCCGAGGCCAGCGCCCTGGCCAGCGCGACCCGTTGGCGCATGCCGCCGGACAGCTCGTGCGGGCGCTTGTCGCCCAAGCCGCCCAGGCGCACCAGCTCCAGCAGGTCAGCCGTGCGGGCCTGCCGCTCGACCCGCTTGACGCCCGCGAGTCGCAGTGGCAGCTCGACGTTGCGCGCCGCGGTCAGCCACGGCATCAGCGCGGCTTCCTGGAACATCACGGCGGGCCTGCTGCTGGTCAGCTCGATCCGGCCGCCCGATGGCGCGTCGAGCCCGGCGATGAGGTTGAGCACGGTCGTCTTGCCGCAGCCGGAGGCGCCGAGGAGGCAGACGAACTCGCCGGGCGCGACGGTGAGGTCGATCCCGTCGAGCGCCGTCACGGCGCGGCGGCCGTGCCCGAAGGTCTTGCGGACATCCGTCAGCCGGACAACGGCGTCGGTGCCGGTGTGGGATGCGGCCTCAAGGGTGGCGGTCATCGTCTTCGCCTGCCTTCCTCGTCGTCCTGCCTACTTCTGGTCCAGGCCCGCGGCGTCGGCCGCCTGCTTGCCCGCGGCCTTGAGTACCGCGTTGAGCGCGCCCAAGTCGACGAAACCGGCGAGCTTGGTCTCCTGCTGGGCGATCCCCGCGGTCACCGCGTCCTTGGCGAGCTGCGGGAAGGTGGCCGCCAGCGGGTCGGTGCTCAGCTCGATGGAGGTGAACGCGCGGTCGATCACCGGGGCGCTCAATCCCTTGCCGGTCAACGCTTCGAGCTGCTTGTTCACCGCGAGCTTGGCCTCGGCGGTGTTCTGCTGGGCGAAGTCGTTCGCGGCGAGCAGGCCGCGCAGCAGGGCCTGCACCGTCTGCGGGTGATCACGCAGGTACTGCGTGCGGACCAGCAGCACCGTGGTCGGGAACTTGCCGTCGCGCCACAGTTCCTTCTCGTCGAGCAGGACCTTCGCGCCGGCGTCGAGCACGAGCCGCGAGGACCACGGCTCGGGCAGCCAGGCCGCCTGCACCTCGCCCTTGCGGAACGCGTCGAAGGTCTGCGCGTTCTCCCGGTTGGTCACCTGGACCTTGTCGTTGAGGCCCTTGTCCACCAGCCACTTCTTCAGCGACACGTCCTGGGTGTTGCCGAGCGCTGGGGTGACCACCGTCTTGCCCGCCAGGTCTTCGGGCTTGGTGATGTCGGCGGTGGTCACGAGCTGCGCGCCGCCGGAGGTGCCGCCCGCGACCAGGCGCACGGCCTCGCCGTTGGACTTGGCGAACGCGTTGAGCGCGGGGCCGGAGCCGATGAAGCCCGCGTCGAGCGAGCCGCCGAGGAACGCGCTGACCTCGGTCGGGCCGTCGTTGAACTTCGTCGGGATGAGCTCGGTGCCGCTCAGTTCCTTGGCGAACAGGCCCTTCTCCAGGCCGACGAGCGCGGACGCGTGGGTGACGTTGGGGAAGTAGCCCAGCCGGAGCTCGGCCGCGAGGCCCTTGTCGGTGCTCTCGCCCGGGGCGGGCGCGGGGGCGGTCTCGACGCGCGTGCAGCCGACGGTCGCGGCGAGCAGGGACAGGGCGACCGTGACCGCGGCGAGCACTCGCGGTCGGTGTGAACTGCGCTTCACTTCAGGCCTCTCGGGGTCGGGGAGTCAGGGAGACACGAGATCCGGGTTGGCGGCCTCTCCGCCACTGGTACAGCTCCGGTCCGCGTCCAGCGCGGGCAGGCTCGCGCCCACGAGGCCCGCCGCCAGGGTGGCGCCGTCGGCCGGGTCGATCACCAGGAAAGCCCCGGTGCGCCGGTTGACGGCGTAGTCGTCGAGCGGCAGCGGCTCGGCCGTGCGCACCTGGACGCGGCCGATCTCGTTGAGCCCCAACGTCTCCGGGCCGGCCACAGTGGACAGTTTCTGCTCGTCGAAACGGGCGGTCAGCTCGGTGACCACGGCCTGCACCGTGCGCGCGCCGTGCTTGACCAGCACCCGGGCACCCGGGCGCAGGGCCTTCTCCGACAGCCACGCCAGGGTCGCCTCGAATTCGTCGGCCACCGCGGGCGCACCCACCGCGGCGGCGATCAGGTCGCCGCGGGCGATGTCGATGTCGTCGGACAGCACCAGGGTGACCGAGCGGCCCGCCTCGGCCGCGGCCAGTTCGCCGTCGTGGGTGTCGATGCGCTCGACCGTCGTGCGCAGCCCCGCCGGGAGCACCACTACCTTGTCGCCCTTGGTCACCGTGCCCGCCGCGACCAGGCCCGCGTAGCCGCGGTAGTCCGGGTGCTCCGGCGTGCGCGGGCGGATGACGTACTGCACCGGGAAGCGGAACGGCGCGTCGTGCGGGTCGGGCTCGACCGGCACGTTTTCCAAGTGCTCCAACAAAGTCGGGCCGACGTACCACGGGGTGTGCACCGACCGGTCGACGACGTTGTCGCCGACCAGGGCCGACACCGGGATCGACAGCACCGAGCCGAGCGGGTAGCCCAGGGCGGTCGCGTGGTCGGTGAACTCCTTGGCGATGAGTTCGAAGCCCGCCTCGTCGTAGTCGACCAGGTCGATCTTGTTGACCGCCAGCACCAGCCGCGGCACGCCGAGCAGCGCCAGCACCGCGGCGTGCCGCCGGGTCTGCTCCAGCACGCCCTTGCGCGCGTCGACCAGCAGCACCGCGAGCTGCGCGGTGGACGCGCCGGTCACCGTGTTGCGGGTGTACTGCACGTGCCCGGGGGTGTCGGCGAGGATGAAAGTCCGCTTGGGGGTGGCGAAGTAGCGGTAGGCGACGTCGATGGTGATGCCCTGCTCGCGCTCGGAGCGCAGCCCGTCGACCAGCAGTGACAAGTCTGGAGTGGACAGTCCTTTGTCGACACTGGCCCGCTGGACGGCGTCCAGCGTGTCGGCCAGCACGGACTTGGTGTCGTAGAGCAGGCGGCCCACCAGCGTGGACTTCCCGTCGTCCACGCTGCCCGCCGTGGCCAGTCGCAACAAGTCGCTCATCAGAAGTAGCCCTCCCGCTTGCGGTCTTCCATGGCTGCCTCGGACAGTCTGTCGTCCGCGCGGGTCGCGCCGCGCTCGGTGAGCCTGCTCGCCGACACCTCGGCGATGACCTGGTCGAGATCGGCCGCGTCGGACAGCACCGCGCCCGTGCACGAGCCGTCGCCGACGGTCCGGTACCGCACGGTCAACTCCCGCACCGGTTCCGTCGCGCGCGGGCCGAACCACGGCCCGGCGGTGAGCCACATGCCGTCGCGCTGGAACACCTCGCGGCGGTGCGCGAAGTAGATCGACGGCAGGTCGATCCGCTCGCGCTGGATGTAGCGCCACACGTCGAGTTCGGTCCAGTTGGACAGCGGGAACACGCGGACATGTTCGCCCGCCCGGTGCCTGCCGTTGTACAGGTTCCACAGCTCGGGACGCTGGCGGCGCGGTTCCCACTGGCCGAAGGCGTTGCGCAGGCTGAAGATCCGCTCTTTCGCCCGCGCCCGCTCCTCGTCGCGGCGGCCGCCGCCGAAGACCGCGTCGTAGGAGTTCGCGGTGATGGCGTCGAGCAGCGGCACCGTCTGCAGCGGGTTGCGGGTGCCGTCGGGCCGCTCTTCGAGCCTGCCGTCGTCGATGAAGTCCTGCACGCTCGCCACCACCAGGCGCAGGCCGTGGCGCTCGACGGTGCGGTCGCGGAACTCGATGACCTCGTCCAGGTTGTGCCCGGTGTCCACATGCAACAGTGGGAACGGGACCGGCGCGGGCCAGAACGCCTTCACCGCCAGGTGCAGCAGCACCGTGGAGTCCTTGCCGCCGGAGAACAGGATCACCGGTCGGTCGAACTCGCCCGCCACCTCGCGGAAGATGTGGATCGCCTCGGATTCGAGCCGGTCGAGCGCGTCCAGCGGCGTGGTTTCCAGAGTCGTCATGAGTCCCTACCCGTGCAATCCGCACTCGGTCTTGGCCTGGCCTGCCCACCGGCCGCTGCGCGAGTCCTGGCCCGGCAGCGGTTTCGCGGTGCACGGCGCGCAACCGATGGACGGATAACCGGCGCCCACCAACGGGTTCTCCAGAATCCCGCGGTCGGCGATGTAGTTCGTGAACTCTTCGTCGGACCAGGCAGCGATCGGGTTCACCTTGACCAGGCCGTTGCGGTCGTCCCACTGCACGATCGGGGTGCTCGCCCGGGTCGGCGCGTCCACCCTGCGCACCCCGGTGACCCACGCGTCGTACCGGGCCAGGGTTTCCCGCAGCGGTACCACTTTGCGCAGGAAGCAGCACTGCGCCGGGTCGGTCCGGTTCAGCGGGCCGAACTCGGCCTCCTGGTCGGCCACCGACTGCTCGGCCTCGGCGTTGACGATGCGCACCTCGGGATAGACCACCGCCACCGCGTCGCGGGTGCCGATGGTCTCGGCGAAGTGGTAGCCGGTGTTCAGAAATAACACATCCACGCCGGGCTTGACGGTGCTGACCAGGTGCGCCACCACCGCATCGGCCATCGACGCGGTGACGGCGACCCGCTCCCCAAAGTTCTCCGCGGCCCAGCGCACGATCTCGATGGCGGTGGCGTCCTCGAGTTCGAGCCCGGCCTTGGTCGCCAGGCGCTCGGTCTCTTCGGCCCATCGCGCGTCGCGCCGACGGACGTGGGTGACCCCCGCGAGCGGCAAGGGAACCGCCTCGGTCAGGCTCATGCGGCCACCTCGCCACGGCCGAACGGCACAGTCCTCGCGAGGTGACCGCCAGTGTTCATGATGAACTCGCTGCGCTCGCTCATATACCGCTCACCTCCAATCCCAGGAACTTCACCGCGAACGCCCGCCGGCAACTCGCGCACAGCCACTGCCCGTGGG
>NZ_JBQTHF010000120.1:0-27460 GCF_052390155.1 Actinokineospora sp.
GACTCAACTCCCGAGAGATAATCTCCCGCTCTTCCAAACATAACAACTGGCCGCGCGCCACATTCACTCCATCAATCAGTCGGGCAACATCATATCAAGATGTCGCTATGACTAATTGACCCCGCCCTTTCGTCCGGGAGTTTCGAGTGCGACCTTCGGTTATCTGAGCGACTACGTCTGGAAACGTGTCCTCAGATGGTTGTATCGGAAACACCCGAGACTCACGTGGAAGCACTACCGCCGACGCTACTGCGCGGGCGGCACGTGGCCTGCTTCGGATCGTCGGACGCTGTTCGATCCGGGGAAGGTGCGCACGACGCGATACCGGTACCGGGGAGCAGCGATTCCGAACCCGTGGCAGGTCGCAGCCATCTGAGAATCCGAACAACCCTCATCGGGGCTTGCGGAGAGCCCGTTGCCTGGAGACAGGCACGGCGGGTTCGGGAGGCGGTCCGAGGAAACCCACTGGTGGCAACACCAGCAGGGCGCCTCGGGCCGACCTCACGCAACCTGTTCGGTGGCCGCCATCCCCGGCGAGTGGATCGAACAGACCGCGCCCGGTGGTCTCATCCTGGTGGACGTGGAAGGCCAGTTGAGCGCGGGCAACCTCGTGCTGCTGCGCCGGGGTCACGAACTGGTGGCGGAAGGGAAGTTCCTCGACTGGTACGGGCGGTTCATGGCGCTACGACACGACGCGGCCAGCGTCGGGCAGTCGTGGCCCACCGTGGACCGGTCAGGCGGCGATGAACGCACCACGACCGTGGACCCGCTGGAGTTGGACGGCGGGTTCCGGTTCCTGGCTCAGTTCCGACTACCACCGAGCACACTGCACACCCTCACGGTTGACGACGGCACGCCTACGGAAACGTGCCTGACCAACCGGGACGGGTCGTGGTGCTCGGTGGACCGGACGGCCGACGAGCCGGGCCGGTACCGGGTGCGGCACGCGGGACCGCGTGACCTGTGGGCCGACGTGGAACTAGCGCACGACGAGTGGGCGACGATGGGTGCCCCCGCCTGGCACCGGTTCGGCTTGACGGCCACACCGACCACGCAACGGGTGTGGCTGGACAGTCCCGACAGCGAACACACGTGGAATCTGACCACCTGACCGACACGACGCGGCAGGGGCGCAGCGCAACGTCCCAACCGCGTCGCCGCCTTGTCCACACCCTGCTCATCCATCCACAGCTTTGGCGCCCTCACCCCCGACCCGCCCCATCACCGATAGACTGGCGCAGGGCCGTTCCCCCAGTGGACGGGTGGGGGTTGTGGTGCTACTTGGGGGCAGAAAATCGCGTGGGGGCTGGGGCGGAGATTCGGGTTGGGGGTGTGGTGTCGGCTGGGCGGGGAAGTTCGTGCGGGGGTGTGGTCGAGGCGTCGGTTCGGGCGGTGTCGGCGGCGCTGAGTGAGTCGGATGTCTTGGGGCTGCGGCAGCCTCGCCGGTTGGTTGCGCCCGGGGACGAGATTCGGCTCGGGTGGTCGCGGCTGCGGATCGTCCATCTCGACACGGATGGCCTGTGTGCGGTGTCGGTGGCCGGATTCCCTGCCGCGCTGCGGGTTCGGGTGGCGCGGGCCGGGGCGGGTTCTTCGGTGACGTGCTCGGGGCGCCTGCCTCGGGCCTGGCTGGCGGGGCTGGTGGAGCGAGTGTCGGCCCGCGCGTTGGAACTGGCGACGGCGCGGGTGGTCGTGGGGGCGGCGATCGTGCGGGACGGGCGGGTTCTGGTGCAGCAGCGGGCATACCCGGCCGAGGTGGCGGGGATGTGGGAGCTGCCGGGGGGCCGCGTCGAGGTGGGGGAGTCCGATGTGGACGCGGTGGCGCGGGAGTGCCGTGAGGAGCTGGGGGTGGAGGTGGTCGCAACCACGATGACCGGACCGGATGTGGCGCTGCGAAACGACTTGGTGCTGCGGGTGTACGCGGCGCGGATGGCGCGGGGGGAGCCGCGTGCGCACGACCACCAGGCGGTGCGGTGGCTGACGGAAGACGCTTTGCACACGGTCCCCTGGCTTCCCGCCGATCGGGTGCTGTTGCCCGCGATCGCCAGGTTGCTCCGGGCCGACGGGTGATCGACCTTCGGTGCGCCGCCCGGCCGCACTGAAACCGGGCGGCACCAACGAAAAGTCAGCCGACGCCAGCCAGGCGAAGCGCTGACGACAGGCGGTGGGCGCCGCGTTCGGTCGCCCGTTCGGCGCCTGCTTTGCGGATCCGGTCCAGCTCCGCCCGGTCCGCCAGCAGGGCCGACGCCCGCTCCCGCAGCGGCCGCAGTTCTTCGATCACCGCGTCGGCCACGGCCTCCTTCAGCTCCCCGTACGACGAGAAACCGGCGACCACCTCACGCGGGGGTTTGCCCACGCACGCCGACAGGATCTCGACCAGATTGGCCAATCCGGGCTGTTCCTGCGGTCGGTACTCGACCCGGCCGAGGCTATCGGTGACGGCTCGGCGGACTTTGCGGCGGATCAGGTCCGGTTCGTCCAGCACGAACACCACGCCCGCCGAGTCCTGTGTGGACTTCGACATCTTCCGGCCGGGATCGGACAGGTCGCGCACCCTGGCCGCGGTCGGCGGCGTCACCGCCTCGGGCACCGTGAAGACCTCGCCGTAGGTCGTGTTGAAGCGGCGGGCCAGGCTCCGGGCGAGTTCGACGTGTTGGGCCTGGTCGTCACCGACCGGGACCTCGGCGGCGCCCTGCAACAGGATGTCCGCCGCCATCAGCACCGGGTAGGTCAGCAGCCCGAGCCGCACCATGCCCTGGCCTTCCGACTTCTGTTTGAACTGCGTCATCCGCGCCGCCTCGCCGAACGAGCAGGCGCACTCCAGCACCCAGGTCAGCGCCCCCACCTCCCGCACCAGGTCGGACTGGACGAACACCTGGTCCGGCTCGATCCCGGCCGCCACCAGCACCGCGAGCAGCTCCCGCGACAGCTTGCGCAACCGCGCGGGGTTGTAGGACACCGTCATCGCGTGCAGGTCGCTGACGAAGTACAGGTCGCCGGGGCGGCCCTGCCGCGCCCACCGCCGGATGGCGCCCAGGTGGTTGCCGATGTGGGCGTGGCCGGACGGCGTGATGCCGGACAGGCGGGTCATCTCGGGCTTCTCCTTCACCGAAGAGTGCGGTCGCCGCCCGAAACAGCACAAAGCCGCCCGAGCGGGCGGCCTGAGGGGGTGCTCAACGCACCGGTGTCACGGCCACCGGTCGGCGGCCCACCACCTGGTCACGTCGAGAATTCGCACGGTGCCACGCTAGCGCGCGCGGCGAACCGGCGACAAGAGATCAAGCGGCCCGCTTGAACTCCGCCTTCACCCGCTTGAGGGCCAGGATCGGACACTTCGCGCACCGCGACGACGACCGGCAGCACTTCTTCTTGACCTTGCCCGATTTCATCAGCTTCTTCACGGCGTCCGCGGGCGTCTTCGACTTCTTCGAGCCCATGTCGCCACTCCGTCCGTGAGCTGAACCGTTGCCTTAGGATAGGTTAACCTTCCTAGATCATGTGGCGTGGTGCTGCTCACATCGAGGGCCCAGGTATCCTGGACGAGCCAGTAGCAGCTCGTCCGGCTGCGCGGGAGCCCCCATCAGCGTTGACATGCGTCTGCGGGCTGCCCCTCAACGTCTGAGAAGGAACCAGGAGCACGCGCGTGCCCACAGCGACCGTCAGCGCCGAGCTGACCAGGACCGACATCCGCAACGTCGCGATCGTCGCGCACGTCGACCACGGCAAGACGACCCTGGTCGACGCCATGCTCCGCCAGTCCGGGGCGTTCGCCGCCCGCGCCGAACTCGTCGACCGGGTCATGGACTCGGGGGAGTTGGAGCGCGAGAAGGGCATCACGATCCTCGCCAAGAACACCGCCGTGCGCCGCCAGACCCCCGACGGCCCGATGGTCATCAACGTGGTCGACACCCCGGGCCACGCCGACTTCGGCGGCGAGGTCGAGCGCGGCCTGTCCATGGTCGACGGCGTGCTGCTGCTGGTCGACGCCAGCGAGGGCCCGCTGCCGCAGACGCGCTTCGTGCTGCGCAAGGCGCTGGCCTCGCGGCTGCCCGTGGTGCTCGTGGTCAACAAGGTCGACCGCCCGGACGCCCGGATCGCCGAGGTGGTCGAGGAGACCCACGACCTGCTGCTCGAACTGGCCGCCGAGCTGGACGACCTGGACGACTCCGTGCTCGACCTGCCGGTGGTCTACGCCTCCGCGCGCGCGGGCCGGGCCAGCCTGACCCAGCCCGCCGACGGCGGCATGCCCGACAGCGAGAACCTCGACCCACTGTTCGACCTGCTGATGAACAAGGTCCCCGCGCCCAAGGCCGACGTCGACGCCCCGCTGCGCGCGCTGGTCACCAACCTCGACGCGTCGAGTTTCCTCGGCCGCATCGCGATGTGCCGCATCCACGCGGGCCGCATCCGCAAGGGCCAGACGGTGGCGTGGTGCCGCGAGGACGGCACGGTGGCCAACGTCCGTATCACCGAGCTGCTGGTCACCGAGGCTCTCGACCGGGTGCCCGCCGAGACCGCCAGCGCGGGCGAGCTGGTCGCCATCGCGGGCATCCCGGAGATCACCATCGGCGACACCCTGGCCGACCTCGACAACCCGCAGCCGCTGCCCCGGCTGACCGTCGACGAGCCCGCCATCTCGATGACGATCGGCGTCAACACCTCGCCGCTGCAAGGCCGCAGCGGCGGCAGCAAGCTCACGGCCCGGATGCTCAAGGGCAGGCTCGACAGCGAGCTGGTCGGCAACGTCAGCGTGCGCGTGCTGAACACCGAGCGCCCGGACACCTGGGAGGTGCAGGGCCGCGGCGAGCTGGCGCTGGCCATCCTGGTCGAGCAGATGCGCCGCGAGGGCTTCGAGCTGACCGTCGGCAAGCCCGAGGTGGTCACCCGGACCGTCGACGGCAAGCTGTGCGAGCCGTTCGAGCGGCTCACGGTCGACGCCCCCGAGGAGTACCTGGGCGCCGTCACGCAGCTCCTGGCGGGCCGCAAGGGCCGTCTGGAGCACATGGGCGGCCACGGAACCGGCCGGATCAAGGTCGAGTACGTGATCCCGTCGCGCGGCCTCATCGGCTTCCGCACCGACTTCCTCACCGAGACCCGCGGCACGGGCATCGCCAACGCCCTGTTCGAGGGCTACCACCCGTGGGCGGGCGAGATCCGCAGCAGGCACTCCGGCTCGCTGGTCGCCGACCGGCAGGGCCCGGTCACCGCGTACGCGATGCTGCAGCTCGCCGACCGCGGCACGTTCTTCGTCGAGCCGGGTGCCGAGGTCTACGAGGGCATGGTCGTGGGCGAGAACCCGCGCGCCGAGGACCTCGACGTCAACGTCACCAAGGAGAAGAAGCTCACCAACATGCGCTCCTCCTCCGCCGACGTGTTCGAGACGCTGGCCCGGCCACGCAAGCTGAGCCTGGAGGAGGCGCTGGAGTTCTGCGCGGGCGACGAGTGTGTCGAGGTCACGCCGGGGTTCGTCCGGGTGCGCAAGGTCATCCTGGACTCCACCACCCGCGGCCGCACCCGTTCCCGGGAGAAGGCGCGCGACCAGAACTGACGCGAATCACACGGGCGGTGTCGGGGAACCCCCGGCACTGCCCGTGCGTCATCGGATCGGGTAACTCAAACCGGTGACGGGACACTCCATGGTGTCTGACAGCATGTCCGGGTCACCTTGGGGAGGTGGATTTCGTGCGGAGAACGGGCTGGGGAGCCGTGATGGCGGTGGCGACCGCCGCCGTCTGCCTGTCCGCCTGCACGAACGCGCCCCCGCCGCCGCTGGTCACCACCGAGATCGCGCGCACCGAGCCCACCCGCCCGGTCAACCCGGGTGAGGCCGTCGTCGGCGTCGACAGCGTGCAGGGCGGCTACAACCCGCACAAGCTTGCCGACCAGTCGACAGTCACGACGGCGCTGTCGCAGATGCTCTTGCCGTCGGTGTTCCGGGCCGCGCCCGACGGCACACCGCAGCTCGACCGCACGGTCATGGTGTCCGCCGAGGTCACCAAGGCCGAGCCGTACACCGTCACCTACCGGCTGCGGCCCGAGGCGTCCTGGTCGGACAGCGCGCCGATCGCCGCCGAGGACTTCGTCTACCTGTGGGAACAGCTCCGCGGCGCGCCCGGCGTGATCGACGGCCCGGGCTACCGACTGATCGACAACATCTCGGCGCGCGAGGCGGGCCGGGTCGTCGAGGTCACCTTCGACAAGCCGTACCCGGGCTGGCGGTCGCTGTTCTCCGGCCTGCTGCCCGCGCACCTGCTCAAGGACATCCCCGGCGGCTGGGCGAACGTGCTGCGGGAGAACTTCCCGGTCACCGGCGGCCCGTTCTCGGTCAAGAACCTCGACCGCGACCGCGGCGAGGTCGTGCTGGAGCGCAACGACCGCTACTGGGCGACCCCCGCCCCCCTCGACCGGATCATCCTGCGCCGCGGCGACCTCACCGGGATCACCGGCGCGCTGCGCGCGGGCCACAGCCAGCTCGCCCTGACCACGCTCGACGCGCAGGGCGTCACCGCGGTGACCGGGCTGCGGCCCACGGCGACCGCGCGGACCGTGCCCCGCTCGACGGTGGCGACCGTGCTGCTGCGCCCGGTCAGTGTCGCGATGGCCGACTCCCGCATCCGGGCCGCGGTGGCCGCCCTGGTCGACCGGTCCGCGCTGGTCACGGTGGGTGCCGAGGGTGGTCCCGCCGCCGCTCTGCCTGCCGACGCCCACGTGCTCGCCCCCACCGCGCCGGGGTACGCGGCCACGGTCCCCGCGGGCACGCCGAAGGTGCCCGACCCGGTGCTCGCCGCGAGCCTGCTCACCCAGGCAGGCTTCACGCTGGTCAACGGGAGCTGGGCGTTCGGCGCCACCCCGCTCAACCTGGTGATCGCCACCCCCGCGGAGCACCCGACCTACCTGGCGATGGCCCGCGAACTGCAGCGCCAGCTCAGCGTCGGCGGCGTGCAGTCGCAGTTGGTCACCCCGGACGCGGGCGAGCTGTTCAGCGAGCTGCTCGCGCCGCGCCCGGCGGACGCCCCCGTGCCGCTGGACGCCGTGAACCGCATCGACATCGTGCTCGCCCCGCAGCCCGCGGGCGGCGACCCGGCGACGGTGCTCGCGACCCGGTTCGGCTGCGCGCCGAGCACCGCCGAGGCGGCGCTGCCGCGGCCCGCGAACCCGCTGGGTTTCTGCGACCCGGACGTGCAGCAGACCATCGATGCCGCGCTGACCGGGGCGATGTCGCTGCCTGACGCGCTCGGTCTGGTCGAGCCGGTGCTCTGGAGCCGGTTCGTGGCGCTCCCGCTCTACCAGGAGGCTGACGAGCTGGTCGTCCGCCGGGAGATGACCGGGGTGACCCCCGGTCCGCCGCTCGTCGGGCCGTTCGCGGGCGCGGCCGAGTGGCGGCGCGCCACACAGTGACCGCGATCACTCAACGTCACTGGTGAAATGCGGTGCGTACGCACTGGTAACAGTCGCGTTGCACCATGCTGTCCGGTTGTCACCCTTTGGTCACGATCGACCTCCCAGGCGTGACCGCAACCTCTTTTCGTTCCTAGCGTGCCCACCTAGTGCGCCGCCCAACGGTCGTTGGGGGCGTGATGGGTAAGGGTGCAGCCCAGCCGGCTCGGTTGTGGTGGGGCCCCGTGCTAGGAGGGCACGTGTCAATTAAGAGATCCACTCTGTCGGCAGTGGCCGCGGTCGCGGCCACGTCGCTCGTGCTGAGCGCTTGCAGCGGCTCGACCAACAGTGACGGCGGCGGTGGCGGTGCCGCCGAGCCGACGGGCGACGTCGCGGCCATGGCCATCGCCAAGGGCGAATCGGGTGACGAGTACACCTCCCCCGAGGTGGCCCAGTCCAACGAGACCTTCGTCGTGTCGACGGACAACCCGTTCACGGCGTACAACAACTCCGCCGCGGACGCGAACAACTCCTACAACACGTTCGCGCTGATCAAGGTGCTGTCCGGGGCCTACCTGCTCGACGGCAACAACAAGGTCCTGCTGAACAAGGACGTGATGGAGGCCGTCGAGGTCACCTCGAAGTCTCCGCAGGTCATCACCTGGAAGATCAAGCCGGGCGTCACCTGGTCCGACGGCGAGGCGTGGGACTGCGACGACTTCTACCTTGCCTGGCTCAGCCAGACCGGCAAGACGAAGGACGCCGAGGACAAGGACCTGTTCACCGCCGCGGGCACCACCGGCTACGAGCAGATCGACAAGGTCGAGTGCGCCAAGCCGACCGAGGTCGTCACGACCTTCGGCACGCCGTTCCCGGACTACAAGAGCCTCTTCGGGCTCGCGACGGACATCATGCCCGCGCACATCCTGGAAAAGGGCACCGGCGTCGAGGACATCACCAAGGTGCTCCCGACCGGCGGTGACGCGGCCGTGATCGCCAAGGTCGCCGAGTTCTGGAAGACGAAGTGGAACGGCTTCGACGCCGCGCTCATGCCGTCGTCGGCGCAGTACGTCATCACCGCCTTCCAGCAGGACAACTCCGTCACCCTGGAGCGCAACCCGAAGTGGGTCGGCAAGCCCGGCGGCCCGGCCAAGATCGTCCTGCGCGGCATCTCCGACCAGGTCGCCCAGGCCCAGGCGCTGGAGAACGGCGACGTCCAGGTCAACTCGATGGCCCAGCCCGACGCCAACGCCGCCGAGCGGCTGCGCAACCTGTCCTCGCAGGGTGTGACCTTCGGCGCGTCCAACGGCCTGGCCTTCGAGCACCTCGACCTGAACTTCAAGAACAAGTGGCTCTCCGACGGCGCGGTTCGCAAGGCGTTCATGCAGTGCGTCAACCGTGAGGAGCTGACCGAGAAGCTCATCCGCCCGGTGCTGGAGAGCGCGAAGCCGCTCGGCAGCCTGGTCTTCTTCCAGGCCGAAGAGGGCTACACCGACAACTACGCCCAGTACAAGGGCGACGCGGCCGAGGCCAAGAAGACCCTTGAGGCCGCGGGCTTCACCTTCGGTGGCGACGGCTTCGCGACCAAGGGCGGCGAGAAGGTGACGCTGAAGATCAGCCACACCGCCATCCCGCGCCGCAAGCAGACCGTCGAACTCATCCAGTCGCAGTGCAAGGGTGCGGGCCTGGAGATCGTGGACGACACCGACCCGAACTTCCTCGACACCCGGGTCAGTGAGGGCGACTACGACATCGCGCTGTTCGCGTGGTCCGCGGCGCCGTTCAAGTCCGGCCAGAAGTCGATCTACTCCACCGGTGGCGGCCAGAACTGGTCGGCCTACACCAACACCAAGGTGGACGCCGCGTACGTCGACGCGAGCAGCAACCTCGATGAGGCCGCGGCCCGCAAGGCGTACCAGGATGCCGACAAGATGATGGCGGAGGACAACTACTCGCTGCCCCTCTACCAGCTGCCGAACATGTGGGCCTTCAAGGGCATCGACAAGGTCTACTTCCAGTCGTACAACGGCGCGCTGTGGAACGCCAACGAGTGGGTCAAGACCAACTAACCAGTCGATCCGCCGCCGATGGTGGCGTGATCTGGTCGACAAGAGCAGGGGCCGGACCAGAAGTCCGGCCCCTGCTCTTGGGCACCTGCCGCCGCCGGAGGCACACTGGCGTGCGCAGTACTTAGCAGGCTCACCCGGCCTGGGCCCCACCGAGGAGCTCTCGTGATTCGCTACATCATTCGACGGCTGCTGATCTCAGTT
The DNA here is from genome assembly GCF_052390155.1 of Actinokineospora sp. NCBI lineage: Bacteria > Bacillati > Actinomycetota > Actinomycetes > Pseudonocardiales > Pseudonocardiaceae > Actinokineospora > Actinokineospora sp. The sequence goes on from NZ_JBQTHF010000120.1 coordinate 9,645, forward strand.
CCCATTCTGGGGATCGGCAGCTTCCTCGCGTTCGTCATGGTCGCGTCCGCGGGCAACCCGGTGGCCGAGATGCGCGCGCGCCCCGGCGTCACCGAGGCGCAGATCAAGTCTCTTGAGGTCAGCCTCGGCCTCGACCAGCCGGTCGTGGTCCGCTACTGGAACTGGCTGCTCGACTTCCTGCAGGGCGACTGGGGCCAGAGCATCGCGCTCGGCCAGGCCAAGGTCGACATCTTCGACTCCGTCATGCGGGCCCTGTGGATCACCGTGCGGCTCGTCATCGGCGCGGAGATCCTGGCCATCGTCCTGGGTGTCGCGGTCGGCGTGCTCGCCGCGGTCAAGCAGTACTCGATCTTCGACTACGTCGCGACGTCGAGCGCGTTCCTGATGTTCTCGATGCCGATCTTCTGTGTCGCGGTGATCCTGAAGAGCTACGGCATCAAGTTCAACAACCTGCTCGAAAGCCTCGGTTTCGATCGGTGGCTGAGCACGGTCAGCCCGGCAGAGGGCGGGTTCGATGGCAGTTTCGGCGAGGTGATCTTCAAGTACACGGGCACGTATCTGCTGCCGACGCTGAGCCTGACGCTGATCAGCTTCGCCGCGTACAGCCGCTTCCAGCGCGCGTCGATGCTGGAGACCCTGCACTCGGACTACGTGCGCACGGCCAAGGCCAAGGGCCTCTCGGAGCGCCGCGTGATCTTCCGGCACGCGTTCCGCAACGCGATGATCCCGGTGACGACCCTGCTCTCGCTGAACTCCGCGGCGCTGTTCTCCGGCGCGATCATCACCGAGACGGTGTTCGGCTGGAAGGGCATGGGCAGCCTGCTGGTGCAGTCCATTCGGACGTTCGACCCGTACATGCTGATGGGCTGGCTGATGGTCACCGCCACGCTGGTCGTTGTGTTCAACCTGGTTGCCGACATCATGTACGGCATCCTCGACCCGAGGATCCGCCTTGCCTAGCGACCCGTCCCCAGTCCTCAACCCGCTACAGCCCGCGGGGCTGCCCCCCGGCGGCGCCGCGCCGGTCACCCGGGTCAGCGAGTTCGACGCCACCAAGGCGCGCAAGCAGAGCACGCTGATCCTGCAGCGGTTCTTCCGCCACCGGTTGGCCGTGGCCAGCCTGGTCGTCTTCCTGCTGATCGTCGCCTTCGGCTACCTCGGGCCGCTGTTCTGGAGCCTGCCCGTCGACGACACCACCGGGCGGCGGTTCGAGCCGCCGAGCGCGGCGCACCCGCTGGGCACCATCCAGACCGGCAAGGACATGCTCGCGCAGCTCATCCGCGGCACCCGGCTGTCGGTGCAGATCGCCCTGGTCGTCTCGCTCGGCTCGACGTTCCTCGGGGTGGTCGTCGGCGCGCTCGCGGGCTACCTGCGCGGCGTGGTCGACAGCGCGATCAACCGGTTCATCGACCTGATGCTGATCGTCCCGCAGATCGCCATCGCGGCGATCCTGGTCTACGCGCTGGAGGGAAGCTGGTACGTGGTGGCGCTGATCCTGGCGGCGTTCGCCTGGATGCAGGTCGCCCGGATCACCCGCGGCGAGACGCTGTCGCTCTCGCAGCGCGAGTTCATCGAGGCCGCGCGGGCGGCGGGCGCCGGGACCAGGTGGATCATCTTCCGGCACCTGATCCCGAACATGATCGGCAGCATCACGGTCAACGCCACGCTCGCGGTGGCCACCGCGGTGCTCTCCGAGGCCGCGCTGTCGTTCATCGGGCTCGGCGTGCAGTCGCCGGACACCTCGCTCGGCCTGATCATCAGCGAGAACTACTCCCAGATCACGGACCGGCCGTGGCTGTTCTGGGGCCCGTTCGTGATCATCGTGCTGCTCTCGCTCGCGGTGAACTTCATCGGTGACGGACTGCGCGACGCGTTCGACCCGCGGCAGACGAAGGTGCGTGCCTGATGAACCGTGTCGTCAACGACGAAGTCAGCTACGACCAGGTGCGCACCGACTCGGTTCTCGCCGTCGAGAACCTCTCGGTCACCTTCAGCACCGACGACGGCCCCGTGCGGGCCGTGCGCGACGTGTCCTTCGCGCTGCGCCCGCGCGAGGTGCTCGGCATCGTCGGCGAGTCCGGCTCGGGCAAGTCGGTGTCGTCCATGGCGATCATGGGCCTGCTCCCGGGCAACGCCAAGATCACCGGGTCGATCCGCTACCGCGACCGCGAGCTGGTCGGGCAGTCCTACAAGCAGATGCAGGGCGTACGCAACAACGGCGTCGCGATGATCTTCCAGGACCCGATGACCTCGCTCAACCCGGTCTACACCATGGGCTGGCAGCTCGCCGAGGCGTACCGGGCGCACCACACGGTGTCGAAGAAGGCCGCCTGGGCCAAGGCCATCGAGGCGTTGGAACTGGTCGGCATCCCCCAGCCGGACCGGCGCGCTTCGCAGTACCCGCACGAGTTCTCCGGCGGCATGCGCCAGCGCGTGGTGATCGCGATGGCGATCATCAACGACCCGGACGTGATCATCGCCGACGAGCCGACCACCGCGCTCGACGTGACCGTGCAGGCGCAGATCCTGGAGACGCTGCTGCGCATCCGGGACGAGACGGACGCGGGCATCATCATGATCACCCACGACCTCGGCGTCGTGGCGGGCATGGTCGACCGGGTGCAGGTCATGTACGGCGGCACCGTCGTGGAGTCGGCTCCGGTGGACGAGCTGTTCGAGCACCCGCGGATGCCCTACACCGTCGGCCTGCTCGGCTCGCTGCCCAACCCGGCCACCCTCGGCAAGCGGCTCACCCCGATCAAGGGCGCGCCGCCGTCGCTGATCAACCTCCCGGCCGGCTGCGCGTTCTCGCCGCGCTGCCCGCTGGTGATCGACGCCTGCTCGGAGTCCGAGCCGAAGTTGACCGAGACCGAGGGGCACACCCACCTCACCCGCTGCCACCGCTGGCAGCACCTGGCCGCGCTGCCGCGGCCGCAGGCACTGTTCGAGCACGAGGAGATCGGCTTGGTGGAGAACCCCGCCGCGCTCACCGAGGCCGACCCGACGCTCCCGGTCGCCGAAGACCTCGCCGTCGTGGAGCAGCGGATGCACGACCAGGAGGACTCGACCGCATGACGAACACCCACACCGCGCCGGACGCGGGCAAGCACGCCTCGCCCGAATCGGAGTCCACGCCGCTGCTGCAGGTCAGCGACCTGGTCAAGTCGTTCCCCGTGCGCGGCGGCGGGATCATCCCGCGCACCGTCGGCCACGTGCAGGCGGTGTCCGGGGTCAGCTTCGACCTGCACCGCGGCGAGACCCTCGGCCTGGTCGGGGAGTCCGGCTGCGGCAAGTCGACCACCGGCCGGGCGATTCTGCAGCTGCACAAGCCGACCTCCGGGTCGGTCCGGTTCGAGGGCCGGGAGCTGACCACGCTGCGGCCCGCGCACCTGCGGCCGCTGCGCCGGGACATGCAGATCGTCTTCCAGGACCCGTACGCCTCCCTCGACCCGCGCTGGCAGGTCAACGACGTCGTCGCGGAGCCGCTGCGCATCCACAACGTGGGCGGCGACAGCAAAAGTGTGCAGCACCGGGTGGACGAGCTGCTGGAGCTGGTCGGGCTCAACCCCGAGCACCGCAACCGCTACCCGCACGAGTTCTCCGGCGGCCAGCGCCAGCGCATCGGCATCGCGCGCGCGCTCGCGCTCGACCCGAAGCTCATCGTGCTGGACGAGCCGGTGTCCGCGCTCGACGTGTCGGTGCAGGCAGGCGTGGTGAACCTGCTGGAGGAACTGCAGGAACGCCTCGGCCTGGCCTACCTGTTCGTCGCGCACGACCTGTCGGTGGTCCGGCACATCTCGCACCGGGTTGCGGTGATGTACCTGGGCAAGATCGTCGAGATCGGCGACCGGGAGGCCATCTACGAGCGGCCGACCCACCCGTACACCCAGGCGCTGCTCTCCGCCGTGCCGGTGCCCGACCCGAAGCAGGAACGGCAGCGGCAGCGGATCGTGCTCACCGGCGACGTGCCGAGCCCGGTCAACCCGCCCTCGGGCTGCCGCTTCCGCACCCGCTGCTGGAAGGCGCAGGACGTGTGCGCCGCGGAGGAGCCGCCGCTGGTCTCGCACGGCGCGACCTTCTCGGCGTGCCACTTCCCCGAGGAGCGCAGCGTCCTGCCGTAGTAGGGTTCCGGCGGGGGCACCGGTCGGATTCCCCCTGTTCGCCCCTTCGATGCCGGTGCGTGCTTGCCTTGTCCCGCACCGGCATCGCCCTACTTGTGCTTAGGCTGAACCCGATGCTGACAGCCCCACCTCGACTGCTGCTCGTCCACGCGCACCCCGACGACGAGAGCCTGTGTACCGGCGGGACCATCGCCCGCTACGCCGCGGCGGGCGTCCAGGTCACGCTGGTCACCTGCACCCTCGGTGAAGCGGGGGAGATCATCCCGGCGTCGCTGGCCCAGCTCGGCGCGGACGCCGCCGACCAGCTCGGCGGCTACCGGGTGGCCGAGTTGCGCGCCGCGTGCGCCGCGCTCGGCGTGTCCGACCACCGCTACCTGGGCGGCATGGGCCGCTGGCGCGACTCCGGCATGGTCGACACGGCGGCCAACCGGCACCCGCGCGCGTTCGTCGCGGGCGACCTCGCCGAGCAGACCGCCGCGCTGGCCGCGATCCTGGCCGACGTCCGGCCGCAGGTCGTGGTCACCTACGGCCCCGACGGCGGCTACGGCCACCCCGACCACATCCGCGCGCACGAGATCACCGTGGCCGCCGCCGCGGGGGTGCCCGAGATCGCTCGGCTGTACTACACCGTGGCGTCCAGGCAGGCCACCGAGGCGGGGGTCGCCGCGCTGGCCCACGCTGGCGGGCTGCCGTACCGGCTGCCGATGCCGGGTGAGCTGCCGGTGGTCGACGACACCGACATCACCACGTCGGTCGCCATCGCCGACCACCTGCCCGCGAAGCTGCGGGCGCTGCGCGCGCACGCCACCCAGGTCAGCGTGTGGCAGGGCCAGGACGGCGTGCACAGCTACGCGCTGTCCAACGGCATCGCCCAGCCCGTGGTCGACCAGGAGTTCTACGTGCTGGCGAGCGGGCGCCCGCAGAGTGTCGAGGCCGACCTGTTCGGCGGCCTGGCCCCGGTCGAGCACGTCGGCGCCGACCGGTGACGCCGGGCGAGCGCTCGCGCTACGGCGGACTGCTCGCCGTGAGCGCGGTGCTCGCCGTGTTCGAGCTGCTCTACCTGCCGCTGCGGCTCGACGGGCGGGTGCTGCCGGAGTTCGGGTCGATTCCGTTCCCGATCACCGTGCTGGTGGCCGCGGTCACCCTGCCGTGGCTTGTCGTGCGCGCGGGCCGGATCGTCCCGCGGACCGTGGTGGCGGCGGGCCCGCTGTTCGTGTGGCTCGCGACGCTGCTCGCGTTCGTGCTGGTCGCGCCGGGTGGCGACCTGATCGTGATCGCCGACTGGCGCACCCTGCTGCTGCTCGCCGCAGGCGCGTTCCCGGCCGCGGTCAAGATCGGCGACGTGCTCGCTCGCGCGGCGCTCGCGGCCAACGTCGACAAGACTGGCCCCAAGCGCGCGAAGGGGGGCAGTGGTGGCTGAGGCCATCTCGGACAAGCAGATCGTCGCGGTGCTGCGGCCGTTCGTCCGCGCCACCACCCCGCTGCTCGACGCGCTGCGCGAGTCCGACCCGCTTGGGCTGGTCCGCCGCGTGCTGCCCGCGCACCGCGAGACGCTGGCGGCGGGCGACCGCGAGGACGCCGAGCACCTCGACCGGGTCGAGCGCGGTCTGCGCGAGAAGCTGCTCGACGGCCTGGAGAGCGTCAAGGTCCCGGGCACGACAGCGTGGGACACCATGACCATCGACGACCGCACCGACTGGTGGGTCAACCGGGTCGGCCGGTTCACCGTGCTGCTCGCGTCGATCCCCGGCCTGGGCGGCGCGCTGGCCGACCGGCTCCCCATCCAGGACGCGCTCGCCACCGCCGGGCAGGGGCTGCTGCTCTCGGCCATCGCCGCCGAGCACGGCCGCACCGACCAGGCCGACCGCGTCCGGCTGATCGCCCGGGTCCTCTTCGACCGCGACATCGACCCCGCCCTCGCCGCGGGCCACGGCGACGACGTCACCGACGAGGAGGAGGACGCGGCCACCGCGGCGCTGACCGAGGAGCTGACCGAGAGTTCGGCGAAGCACGGGAAGATCACCGTCAAGGCCGCGACCAGCACCCTGTGGCGCTTCGGCCGCACCCTGTGGGCACTGGGCGACGAACTCGACAAACGTCCCCAGGGCCGCTTCTACCACAAGGCCATCGGCATCCTGCCGGTCGTCGGGATGGCGGCGGACTACTTCGGCGAGCGCTCGGCGCTCAAGCGCGCCGCGAAGAAGGCCCGCAAGTGGCTGGCGGCGACCGCGCCGGTCAGCTAGCCGACCAGTACCGGTACCGGTGCGACTCGGTGTATCCCAAACCCCGGTACAGCGCCAAAGCGGCCACGTTGCGCACCGCCACCTGCAACACGCGCCGCCGCGTGGCGGCCCATCGGTCGAGCCCGGCCAGCAGCGACCGCGCGACCCCGCGCCCGCGTGCCTCGGGCACCACCTCGACCACGGACACGTGCAGCCACTCGGCCACCATGCACCCGCGCGCCACCCCCACCAGCGCGCCGTCGCGGTACGCGCCGGCGTAGCCCACGCGCGGCCCCGAGGTCAGCACATGGCGCTGCGCCGCCGACGGCGTCCCACCGACCGCCAGCTCCAGCCACCCGTCCGGCGGCTCGCCCGCCACCTCGGCGCCGTCCGTCGGGACCGTGAGCGCGCTGGTCAGCACGGCGGACTCGGCCCCCTTCGGGTGAGCCAGGTTCACCGCCCACCCGGCGTCGGCCAGGTCGGCCTCCACCGCCGAGCCGACCACCACCTGCGCGTACGGCCGGATGCCGTGCGCCTCGGCGAACTCCGTCAGCACGGCCAGCGCCGACGGCACCGCCAGGCCGGGATCGCCCACCGCGAGCGCGCTGTTCGCCCGCCCCGTGTACCCGCCCGCTGCCCGCAGCCGCCACTGGCCGAGCCGGTGTTCCACCAGCGGCGGCCAGGCGTCGGCGCAGACCTCTTCCATCGTGTCCACCTCGCGCATTCCAGCAGTCTGGACGATGCGCCAGACCCCGCCATCCTGTGATGTGAACTAGACGGCACCGGTTGTGTGACCGCGTGGTCGGCGCGGGATACTGTCGCTTGTCGTGCAGCTCCCGCCTGCGCGCCGAACGTCATGAAGGAGCAGGAGACCGCAGTGACCTACGTGATCGCCGAGCCCTGCGTCGATGTGTTCGACAGGGCATGCATCGAGGAGTGCCCCGTCGACTGCATCTACGAAGGGGACCGGATGCTCTACATCCACCCCGACGAGTGCGTGGACTGCGGCGCCTGCGAGCCGGTCTGTCCGGTCGAGGCCATCTACTACGAGGACGACGTCCCGGACCAGTGGTCCGCCTACACCAAGGCGAACGTCGACTTCTTCGACGCCCTCGGCTCACCCGGCGGCGCGTCGAAGACCGGCAAGGTCAGCGCGGACCCGGATTGGATCAAGGCGCTCCCCCCGCAGGGCGAGTGAGCTTCCCGGAGCTGCCGGACTTCCCCTGGGACTCCCTGGCCGACCACGCCGTTCGGGCGCGTGCGCATCCCGATGGCGTGGTCGACCTGTCTGTCGGCACCCCGGTCGACCCGGTGCCGCCGCTGATCCAGGCGGCGCTGGCGTCGGTCGCCGACCTCCCCGGCTACCCCACCACGCACGGCAGCCCCGCCCTGCGCGCGGCGGCGGTCGGCGCCCTCGCGCGTCGGCACGGTGTCACCGGGCTCGACCCGGACGCCGTACTGCCCACGATCGGCTCGAAGGAACTCGTCGCCTGGCTGCCGACACTGCTCGGCGCCCGGTCGGTCGTGGTACCCGAGTTGGCGTACCCGACCTACGAGATCGGCGCCCGACTCGCGGGCGCCGACGTCGTCCGGTCCGACGGGCTCACCGCGCTCGGCCCCGCCGCGCCCGGGTTGATCTGGGTCAACTCTCCGTCGAACCCCACTGGCCGGGTGCTGCCGGTGGCCCACCTGCGCAAGATCGTCGACTGGGCACGTCAACGCGGAACCATCGTCGCCTCCGACGAGTGTTACCTCGCCCTGGGCTGGGAAGCATCGCCGGTCTCGATCCTGCACCCGGACGTCTGCGGCGGCGATGTCACGGGTCTGCTGGCGGTGCACTCGCTGTCGAAGTCGTCCAGCCTCGCCGGCTACCGCGCGGGTTTCGTCACCGGTGACCCCGCGCTGGTCGCGGGCCTGCTCGAAGTCCGCAGGCACGCCGGGATGATCGTGCCGCGCCCCGTCCAGGCCGCCATGACCGCCGCCCTCGACGACGATGGACACGTCGCCGCCCAGCAGGCCCGCTTCGGCCGCCGCCGCGACCACCTGCGCGCCGCGCTGACGGCGGCCGGGTTCACCATCGAGCACTCCGAGGCGGGCCTGTACCTGTGGGCCACCCGGGGCGAACCCGCGTGGGACACCGTCTCGTGGCTCGCGTCCCTGGGCATCCTGGTCGCCCCCGGCACTTACTACGGCCCAACCGGCGACCGCCACGTCCGCATCGCCCTCACCGCAACCGACGACCGCATCGCCGCCGCCGCCTCCCGACTCAGCACGGCCACCCGGTAAGGACTGCTGCGCCGGCCGAGTGATTGCGATCACCCGAATAGGTCGCGGTTCGTGACATTCCGAGTGGCCGCTGGGCACGGTGATTGCCGTGGGAGGCAGCCGATGTGGAAGCACGCAGACCAGATCAGGGCGACGGTGTCGCAATCGGGTGGCCAAGCGCGGAAGCGTGTGCGCCAGGCACCGATGCTGGGCGCTGTTCTGGCGTCGGGATCCGACGACAACGACCCGTCGGCAGCGAACCTCGGCAGGGCCCGGTCGTCGTCCGCCTGCCGGGTCCGCTCACCAGGTCGGCCTGTCCGTCGCCAACGCCGTCTGGCAGCGCACCATCACCCGTCGAGCGAGCTACGCGGTCGACGCGGCCACCTGGTCGGCGCTGTGCGCGGCGGACGCCGCCAAGACCTGCGCTGTTTTCGCGCGGTTGGCCCGTGATCTCGGGACGGCTCAGGACCAAGCCCAAGCGCTGACACAACGCCTGCTGGGAGCCGCGACCAAGACGAACGCCACGGTCGCCCGGATCGTGGCCGAGCAGGTGACCAAGCGGTTGTTCGAGGTCGCGGGGCCGCACCTGTCCGGCGTGGTGAACTCCTTGCGCGTACTCGGCCTGTTCGTCTGCGTGGGCGCGGGCCGGGATCCCGGCGACTGCCGATGCCTCAAGGACATGCTCGCCGAACACGGCAAAGACGAGGTCAAGTCAATGCTCAAGGACGGTCTCGCCGAACTGATCGGCTCGCGGTAAGCCCTGCTCGGGCTCAGTCCAGCAGTTCGCGGGCGCGGGCGTCGACCTCGTCGACGGCTGAGCGCCAGCGGCTGCGGCGGTCCGCCTTGCGGGCCCGCTCCCGCTCGACCAGCCGCCCCGCCACGAACACGACGTCGATGGTCGCGCCGTCGCCGAGTTCGTTGACCAGGCGGCGGATCGTCTCCTCGGCGAGGACGGCGTCCTGGTGGTCGCCGAGGGTGTCCTGGAAGGACTTGGTGGCCTTGACCAGCTCCTTGATCGCCTTCTTCGCGCCCGGCGCGGCCAGTTCGGCGGCGTAGCGCAGCCGCTTGCCCTGGATGCGCAGCGCGTGCAGGTTGTCGTCCGGTGGGTCTTCGCCCAGCGCGGCGACGGCCTTCATCAGCTTGCGGTGCGGCTTGCGGACCACCTCGACCAGCGCGGTCTCCTCGGCGGGCGCGTCGGCGGGCTGGTCGGGGACAGCGGCGGCCACGGCGGCGGCCAGCGACCTGATCAGCTTGTCGAACCGCTTGCCGCGCAGCGTGCCCAGCATCCGGCGGCGGGCACCGCGCCGGTCGGCGACGAGCCCGCCGAGCAGGGTCTCGACGGCCGCCTGCTCGACCTCGTCGAAGGTGGCGGCCTCGGCACGCAGGTGGTCGAGCTGCACGTCGAAGTCGCGGACGGCGCCGAGGGCGCCGCCGAGCCACTTCAGCTCGACCTGCAGGGCGTCGGCATCGGGGATCGTGTCGCGGTCGGCCTTCAGCGCGGCCCGCGCGCGACGCACCGCGACACGCATCTCGTGGACGTGTTCCGGGTCGGTGCCGACGCGGGCGCCCTCGCGGTTCGAGACCAGCGCGCGGGCCTGCTCGTCGAGGCGGGCGCGCACGTGCGCGGCGGCCGTGTCCTTCGGGCCGGCGACCAGTGGTTCCGCGGCGAGGCCGAGATCGGCCGTCATGGTGCTCACCGCACTCCCTCGCAGGCTCGGTTGTGCGCTTCGCGGAGACGCTGTGACATCGGTTCGCTCGCAAGCTCGCTCACGCGGCCATCGTAGATCAGTCGTTCGCGTGCAACGCCGCGTTCAACTCGATTCCACTACCCGTTCGGCTGACGACTTCCACCGTTCCGGTGGCCGAATTGCGCCGGAACAGCAGCCCGGACTCGCCCGACAGCTCGCGCGCCTTGACCAGTCGGCCGTCGGGCAGGGTGATCTTGGTGCCCGCGGTGACGTAGAGGCCTGCCTCGACCACGCAGTCGTCGCCGAGGGAGATGCCGATGCCCGCGTTCGCGCCGAGCAGGCACCGCTCGCCGATGCTGATGGTTTCCCTGCCACCGCCGGAAAGCGTGCCCATGATCGACGCGCCGCCGCCGACGTCGGAGCCGTCGCCGACCGAGACGCCCGCGGAGAGCCTGCCCTCGACCATGGACGCGCCCAGCGTGCCCGCGTTGAAGTTGACGAAGCCCTCGTGCATCACCGTGGTGCCGGTGGCCAGGTGCGCGCCGAGGCGGACCCGGTCGGCCTCGGCGATCCGCACGCCCGCGGGCAGCACGTAGTCCACCATTCGGGGGAACTTGTCGATCCCGAAGACGGTGACGTGGCCCCGGGAGCGCAGCCGCAGCCGGGTGACCTCGAAGCCCTCGACCGCGCACGGGCCATGGTTGGTCCACACGACGTTGGCGAGCAGGCCGAAGATGCCGTCGAGGTTCTGCCCGTGCGGGCGGACGAGCCGCGCGGAGAGCAGGTGCAGCCGCAGGTAGACGTCGTGCGCGTCGGCGGGCGGGAGGTCGAGGTCGTCGACCCCGGTGCGCACGGCGATCACCTCGACGCCGCGCGCCTGGTCCGGTCCGAGCAGCGCCGACACGCCAGCGCCGAGTTCCTCGCCCGCCTCGTGCTCGGAGAGCCGCTGGGTCCCCGGCACCAGCGGGAGGCCGAGTTTCGGGTTCGGGAACCAGGTGTCCAGCACGGTCCCGTCGGTGGTGACGGTCGCCAGTCCGACGCCGTGCGCACCCTTGCTCTCACTCGCTGCGCTGCTCACGGGCGACACGGTAGCCAATCGGCGGGAGCCGACGCCCGGCCCGGGTAGCGTGACCGGCCGTGACTGTTGCGCTGGACCTCTCCGCGGACCCTGTCGACCTGACCGCCGCCCTGGTGGACATCCCCAGCGAGTCGGGGCAGGAGGCCGTCCTCGCCGACGCGGTCGAGCGCGCGCTGCTGGCCCAGGCTCCGCACCTGGAGGTTGTCCGCTCCGGCAACACCGTCCTGGCCAGGACGACCCTCGGGCGCGCGTCCCGGGTCGTCTTCGCGGGCCATCTCGACACGGTCCCGGTCAACCGGAACCTCCCGGTGCGCCGCGAGGACGGCGTGCTGCACGGCCTCGGGACGGTCGACATGAAGGGCGGCGACGCGGTGATGCTGCACCTTGCCGCCACCGTCACCGACCCCGCGCGCGACCTGACGTTCCTGTTCTACGACTGCGAGGAGATCGACGCCGACCGCAATGGCCTCGGCCGGATCGAGCGCGAGCTGCCCGAGTGGATGGCCGGCGACCTGGCGGTGGTCTGCGAGCCGTCGAACGGCGTGGTCGAGGCGGGCTGCCAGGGCACCATGCGCGTCGCGCTGCGCACGTCCGGCGTCCGCGCGCACACCGCCCGCGGCTGGATGGGCGTCAACGCCATCCACGCCCTCGGTGACGCCCTGCGCGTGCTGGCCGACTACCAGGCCCGCGTGGTCGACATCGACGGCTGCACCTACCGCGAGGGCTTGCAGGCCGTGCACGTCGCGGGCGGCGTGTCGGGCAACGTCGTGCCGGACGAGGCCCTGCTGCGGGTCAACTTCCGGTTCGCGCCGGACCGCTCACCCGCGCAGGCCGAGGCGCACCTGCGCGAGGTGTTCGCGGGATACGACCTCGCGGTGGTCGACAGTTCCCCGGGCGCCCTTCCCGGCCTGTCCGCCCCCGCCGCGCGCGAGCTGGTGGCGGCCGCGGGCGGCGTGCCGGTGGCCAAGCTCGGCTGGACCGACGTGGCCCGCTTCGCCGCGCTGGGCATCCCGGCGGTCAACTTCGGCCCCGGCGACCCGACGCTCGCGCACACCCAGCAGGAACACGTCCCGGTCGAGCACATCGAGCGCTGCGCCGCCGTGCTCCGCCGGTTCATCAGCACTAGGCACCCCTGAGCCGCGCGCCGTGCAGGCAGGCCAACGCGATCGCGATGATCAGGCTCACCCACCCGGCGGACGACAGGTCCTTCCCGTCGTCCGGCAGCGTGGAGTTGAGCCATCCCACACAGGGCGCGGCCGCCACGCTGAGCGCCAGCAGCGCCCAGCTCGCCTGCCGGTTCAACACCGGCGCCGCGGCGACGACGATCGAGCCGACCGCCAGCAGCACCATCAGCGCCAGCACGACGAACGCCGCGCCGCCGAGCTTGTCGACCAGTCCCCACAGCGAGTAGTCGCTGGTCGTGGACCGCGTGCGCTCGGTGAACCAGGTGGCCGCCGTCAGCGCGAGCAACGCTGCCGCCAGCCCGGTGACGGCCTGCGCGCGGCCCCGGTCGGCCCGATCGTCCTCGACCTGCTCCGCCAGCCGCTCGATCCGGCCGCGCAGCGACTTGAGTGACTTCTCGACCTGGTCGGACTCGTTCACCCTGGTCCTCCTTCGCCCCGGACTCCGACGCGCCCCACCTGACCCGCGTTCCTCGAACGGGAAACCGCCACGGCTCTACACTCGCTGCCGTGACGATCGACGGTTCCCACAACGGCAGCGACGAGGAACACCCGAGGGAGCGCCAGCGCGGCCCGGTGACCCTGCGGCGCGAGCGTAGCGACGACGAGGACTCGACCACCGACCAGCGGCTGCTCGACTCCCGCGGCCCCACCGACTGGGTGCACACCGACCCGTGGCGGGTGCTGCGCATCCAGGCCGAGTTCGTCGAGGGCTTCGGCGCGCTGGCCGAGGTGCCCCGCGCGGTCACCGTGTTCGGCTCCGCCCGCACCAAGCGCGACCACCCCGAGTACCAGCTCGGCCGCGACATCGGCGCCGCCCTGGCCAGGTCCGGGTTCGCGGCGATCACCGGCGGCGGCCCGGGCGCCATGGAGGCGGTCAACCGCGGCTGCTCGGAGGCGGGCGGGTTCTCCATCGGCCTGGGCATCGAGTTGCCGTTCGAGCAGGGCCTCAACCCGTGGGTCGACCTCGGCGTCAATTTCCGCTACTTCTTCACCCGCAAGACGATGTTCATCAAGTACTCGCAGGCGTTCATCTGCCTACCCGGCGGCTTCGGCACCCTTGACGAGCTGTTCGAGGCGCTGACCCTGGTGCAGACCAAGAAGGTCACCAAGTTCCCGGTCGTGCTCTTCGGCACCGAGTACTGGGGCGGGCTCTACGACTGGCTGCGCGACTCGGTGTGCGAGCACGGCAAGATCGGCGACAAGGATCTGGCGCTGCTGCACGTCACCGATGACATAGACGACGCCGTGCGCGTGGTCGAGGAGGCATACCAGGCGTGGAGCGACGCGCATTGAGCCGCACCCTGTGTGTCTACTGTGGATCGAACGACGCGGTCCCGCGCGGCTACCTCGACCTGGCCGACGAGGTCGGCGCGGGCCTCGCGGCGCGCGGCTGGTCGCTGGTCTGGGGCGGGTCGTCCGCGGCGATGATGGGCGCGGTCGCCCGCGCGGCGCGGCGCGGCGGCGCGCACACGGTCGGGGTGATCCCGCGCGGCCTCGTGGAGCTGGAGCGGGCCGACCCGGGTGCCGACGAGCTGCTGGTGGTCGAGGGCATGCGCGAGCGCAAGGCGCTGATGGACGACCGCGCCGACGCGTTCCTCGCGCTGCCCGGCGGCCTGGGCACCTGTGAGGAGCTGTTCGAGGTCTGGACCTCGCGCTACCTCGGCATGCACGCCAAGCCGGTGGTCCTGCTCGACCCGGACGACCACTGGGACGGCCTGCTGCGCTGGGTGCGGGAGCTGCGCTCGCGCGGGTTCGCCACGCAGACCGCGATGGACGCGCTGGTGGTCACCCGGACGGTCGACGCGGCGCTGGACGCCTGCGCGCGCTAGTGCGGTGACCGCACTAGGCGGCCGCGTTGGGGCGCTTGTGGTAGGAGTCGACGTACTCCTGGCCGGACAGCTCCATGATGGCGTACATGATCTCGTCGGTGACCGCGCGGCGGATCGGCAGCGAGCTGCCCATGCCGTCGTAGCGGGTGAAGTCGAGCGGGGTGCCGAAGCGCACGGTGATCCGGTGCGGGCGGGGCAGCCGGGTGCCTGCGGGCTGCACCTTGTCCGTGCCGACCAGCGCCACCGGAACCACGAGCGCGCGGTGTTCCAGGGCGAGCTGCGCGACCCCGGTGCGGCCGCGGTGCAGCTTGCCGTCGAGCGAGCGGGTGCCCTCGGGGTGGATGGCGAACGCCTCGCCCCGGTCGAGCGCCTCGCCCGCGACGTCGAGGGCCGCGAGCGCCGCGCGGCTGTTGTCGCGCTGGACCGGGACGGCGCCCAGGGCGCGGAACAGCGTGCCGACGAACCGCCCGCGCAGGGTCCGCGCCTCGAAGTACTCGGCCTTGGCCAGGAAGGCGACCTTGCGGGACAGCATCATCGGCACCACGAAGCTGTCGATCACCGCGAGGTGGTTGATGGCCAGGATCACCGGCCCTTTCGCGGGCACGCGGTCCGCTCCCTCGACGACCGGCCGGAGATAGATCCGGGCGAGGAACGAGAGCACGACACGCAGGGCGCGGTAGAGCACGGCGGGTCCTCCTAGGTCTTCCACCACTGTAACCACGGCGCGCGGTGATCACCGCCTGGTCGAGACTCGGGCATGGCACGATCGGGAGCCGTGACAGTGCTGAGGTTCGGTGCGCGCGGGACCGCGCAGGATCGGGCTCTGGTGATGGCGATCGTCAACCGGACCAGGGACTCCTTCTACGACCGCGGCGCCACCTTCGCCGAGGCGCCCGCGCTGGCCGCGGTCGACCGCGCGGTCGCCGACGGCGCGGACATCGTCGACATCGGCGGGGTCCGCGCCGGCTCGCACGGCGAGCCGGTGGACGCCGCGGAGGAGGCCCGCCGGGTGGTGCCGTTCGTCGCGGCGGTCCGCGAGCGCCACCCCGACCTGGTGATCAGCGTCGACACCTGGCGCCACGAGGTCGGTGCCCTGGTGTGCGACGCGGGCGCCGACCTGATCAACGACACCTGGGCGGGCGCGGACCCCAAGCTCGCCGAGGTCGCCGCCGAGTACGGGGTGGGCATCGTCTGCTCGCACACTGGCGGCGCCGCGCCGCGCACCGACCCGCACCGGGTGCGCTACACCGACGTGGTGGCCGAGGTCGCCGCCGAGTTGGCCGCCAGGGCCGAGCGGATGGTCGCCATCGGCGTGCCCCGGGCCGGGGTGCTCATCGATCCCACGCACGACTTCGGCAAGAACACCTGGCACGGTCTGGAACTGGTGCGCAGGCTGGGCGAGCTGGTCGACACCGGCTGGCCGGTGCTGATGGCACTGTCCAATAAGGACTTCATCGGGGAGACGCTCGGGGTGGGGCCCGCGGACCGGGTGGACGGTACCCTCGCGGCCACGGCCGTGTCGGCGTGGACGGGCGCCCGGGTGTTCCGGGCGCACGAGGTGCGCCGGACGAGACAGGTGGTCGACATGGTGGCGAGCATCGCGGGCACCCGCCCGCCCACCCGGGCCGTGCGGGCGCTGGCGTGAGCGTCGACCGGATGCTGGCCGAGCGGACCTGGCAGAGTCCTGAGTGGACAGTGTCACGGTTGGTGTGCGCCAAGGGTTCCCGAACTGTCAGCGTGGTGCTGCCCGCGCTCGACGAGGAGGCCACGGTCGGCCAGGTCGTGGCCTCGGTGCGCCCGCTGGTCGGATCCCTTGTGGACGAACTGGTCGTGGTGGACTCCGGCTCCACCGACCGCACCGCCGCGGTCGCCGCCGCGGCGGGCGCCCGTGTCGTCCACCGTGACGAGGTGCTGCCGGAGCTGGAACCCTTGCCCGGCAAGGGTGAAGTCCTGTGGCGCTCGCTCGCCGCCACCACCGGCGAGCTGGTGGTCTTCCTCGACTCCGACCTGGTCGACCCGGCCCCGGCCTTCGTCCCGGCGCTGCTCGGCCCACTGCTCACCACCGCGGAAACCCACCTGGTCAAGGGTTTCTACCGCCGACCGCTGCGGCTGGAGAGCGCGGAGACCGGCACCGGCGGCGGTCGCGTCACCGAACTCCTTGCCCGGCCGGTACTTTCCGCGCTGCGCCCCGAACTGGCCGGGATCATCCAGCCGCTGGGCGGGGAATACGCAGGCACACGGGAGTTTCTGGAGTCGGTCCCCTTCGCCCCCGGCTACGGCGTGGAGATCGGCCTGCTGCTTGACGCCCACACCCGCTACGGCCTCGACGGCCTGGCGCAGGTCAACCTGGGCGTGCGCAAACACCGCAACCGCTCGCTGCTGCAACTGGGCGTGATGGCGCGCCAGATCCTGGGCACCGCGCTGAACCGGTGCGGAATCGAGTCCGCGTCGGCCGGGCTGACCCAGTTCGTCCAGGTGGGCGGAGAATGGCTGCCCGACCGCATCGACATCCCGATGACCGACCGCCCCCCGATGCGCGAGGTGCTGACGGTCTAGAGCGCCAGGGCGAGTTCGACTTCCCGCAGGGCCGGGTCGTGCGGATGGATGTCGTCGCGGCCGGTCGGGGTGAAGCCGAGTCCGCGGTAGAAGCGCAGTGCCCGGTCATTGGTCTGGTCCGCCCACGCCGTGATCCGGGGGTGGCCCTCGGCGCGGGCCCAGTCGACCACCGCGCCCACCACGGTCGCGGCCAGCCCCGTGCCGCGGGTGTCCGGGTGGGCCCAGACCGAGACCAACTCGACCTCGTTCGGCCCCGCCATCCCGCCCGCGATCCCGACCCGCCCCTCGCCCGCCTCGGCGAGGAACAGGGCGTCCCGCGCGAGCCAGCCCCGCCAGCGGTCCTCGTCGAAGGACAGTTCGTGGGCCAGGGTGGCGCCGAACGCGGCGGGAGTGTCGGTGAGCGCGGCGATGCGGATCGCGCGCAGCCGAGCCCAGTCGTCCGGGGTGAGGCGGCGCACCGCGAATTCGGCCATGCCCCAGGGTTTCCGACGCCCACGTCGATCCGCAACGAGGTTTCCGGTCCGTAGACTTGGTGGACATGAAGGCGGACGCGCTGCGTGGCCACCTCGACGCCCTCCTGCTCGCCACCCTGGACGGTCGGGAGCTGCACGGCTACGCGATCATCGAGACGCTGCGCACCCGCAGCGGCGGCGCGCTCGACCTGCCCACCGGCACGGTTTACCCGGCGCTGCGCCGCCTGGAGCGCGCGGGCCGCCTGGTCGGCGAGCTGAGCACCGTGGCGGGCCGGGAGCGTCGCACCTACCGGCTCACCCCCGCAGGCCGGCGCGCGCTGGCCGCCGAACGCCCCCCCAGGCGCGAGTTCACCGCCGACCGCCCCCGCGGCCTGGGCACCGCCCCCAAGTAGGCACGCCC
>NZ_JBQTHF010000121.1:0-16044 GCF_052390155.1 Actinokineospora sp.
GGGGGGGGGTGGGGGGGGGGCGCCCCCCCGCCGCCGCCGCCCCCCGCCCCCCGGGCCCCGGCCCCCCCCCCCCGGTGTGCACCGGGCGCGCCCGCGACGGCGACCGCGACTTCGAACAGAGCACCGAGGTGCTCGCCGTGTCCTCGGCGGGCATGCTGGTCCGCCGCGACCTCTGGGAGCGGCTCGGCGGGTTCGACCGGGCGCTGCCGATGCTGCGCGAGGACCTCGACTTCGGCTGGCGGGTCAACCGGGCGGGCCGGGTCGTGCTCTGTGTCCCGTCCGCCCGCATCCGGCACGCGCGTGCCGTCGCCCGCGACCTGCGTGGCGTCGACGCCCACCCGGCCGGGCTCGGGCCGTCGCCGCGCGCGGTCGACCGGGGGCACGGCCTGCGCACGTTCCTGGTCAACTGCTCGACGGTCTCCTTCCTGCTCGGCGTCCCACGGCTCACCGTGCTGTGCCTGCTGCGCGCGCTCGGGTTCGCCATGCAGCGCAGGCTCACCGAGAGCCGCGCCGAACTCGGCGCCATCGGCTACCTGCTCGGCGGCCGCGCCGGGCTGCGTGCGGCCCGCGCGCTGCGCGCCGTCACCGCGGGCCCCGGCAGCGTGCGCGGCCTGTTCACCAGCCGGTTCACCCGGCTGCGCAACACCGTGCGCGGCGCGGTGTCGACCCTGGTCCGCCGCCGGGTGGCGGCCGACGCCGCGCTCGGGCGGCTGCCCAGCGACTACGACCCGGCCGCGCTGTGGCTCGCGCCCGAGCCGCCCGCCCGCAAACCGCTCGGCCCGGACGCGCTGCCCGCGGGCGCGCAGGGCAGGCCGCGGCACGCCGGGCTGCGCCGACCCGCCACGGCGATCGCGGTGCCGCTGGCCGGGCCGGACGGGCCGCTGCCCAGCCCCCGGCCGCGGCCGTCCCCGGTGCCGCGCGACGGCAGCGGCCCCGAACCCGCGCCCGACCTCGTGTTGGTCCAGGTCGACCGCGGCCGGGTGCTGCGCCAGATCCTGCTGTCGCCGCCGCTGCTGCTCGTGCTCGGCCTGGTGGCCCTCGCGGTCGCGGTCAACTTCGGCAGGCTGGGCACCAGCCTCGCGGGCGGACGGCTGCTCCCGGTCGGCGACCTCGGTCAGACGTGGGCCGAGTACCTGGCCTCGTGGCACGGTGTCGCGGGTGGCACCGCCGCGCCCGCGCCGCCCGCGCTCGCCGTACTCGGTGTGCTGGGCACGGTGTTCGCCGCGTTCGGCGGCCCGCCCGCGGTGGTGGCCGTCGTGCTGCTCGCCGACCTGCCGCTCGCCGGTCTGAGCGCCTACGTGGCCACCCGCCGCGCACCGGTCCGGCGGTGGGTGCGGGCACTGCTCGCGGTCGGTTACGCGCTGCTGCCGCCCGCCACGGCCGCCGTCGCCCAGGGCAGGCTCGACGTGGTCGTGGTGCACGTGCTGCTGCCGATAGTCGCCTCCGGGGTGATGGCCCTGCTGGTCCGCGACCGGTCCGGCGCGGGCGGCAGCGCCTGGCTGTCCACCGCGGCGGGCACCGCGTTCGGCCTTGCCGTGCTCGGCGCGTTCTCGCCGCTGGTCCACCTGGTGCTGGTGGTCGTCGCGCTGGCCGGGTTCGTCCTCGTGCCGGGCAACGGCACCCGCCGGGGCGCCGCGCTGTTCGTCCTGGTCCTCATGCCGCTGGCGCTGCTGCTGCCGTGGCCCGCGGTGGTCATCCAGCATCCCGGCGTCGTCCTGCACGGCGTCGGCGGCAACCTCGCCGAGCAAGCTGTATCGGTGTTCGACCTGGTCAGCCTGCACGCGGGCGGACCGGGCGGGTGGCCGGTGATCGGCATCGGGGTGGTGGTCGCGGTACTCGCCGGCGTGCTGCTGCGGCCCCAGCGCGGGGTGCTGCCGGGGGTGGCGTTCGCGTCGATCGGCGTGCTCGCGGTGGTGCTGGTCCGGCTGGTGCCCGCGGTCCCGCTCGGCGCCGAGTCCCCGCAGGCCGCGTGGGCGGGCGCGCCGCTGCTGGTCGTCGGCTGGGGGCTGGTGCTGGTGCTGCTCAGCGTGTGCCACACGGGCACCGCGGGCGTGCGGGTGGCCGCGCCGCGGCGGCTCGTGCGGCCCGCGGCGGCGTTCGGCGTTGTCGTGCTGGCCGCGCTCGCCGTCAACGCCGTGGTGCCCGGCCGCCAGGGCCCGCTCCGCGACGACGGCGGCATGCGGCTGGCCTCGACCCTGGTGCGCGAACTGGCGGTCACCCGCCGCGCGCTGCTCGTGCTGTCCGCGGACGGCCAACCCGCGCGGCAGACCACCGCCCGCGCCCCCCGCTTCGGCGACGACGACCTGGCCCCCGGCCCCGCCGTGGGCTCGCGGCTGGCCGCCGCCGACCGCGACCTGCGCTCCGACGACAGCGCCCGGGTGCGCGCCGCCGTCGCCGACGTGGCCGCGGCGGGCGTGCTGTTCGTGGTCCTGCCCGACCAGGCCGCGGGCGAACGGTTCCGCGACCGCGCGGGCGATTTGGCCGCCGAGGCGCCCGCGACCTCCGACGGTCGGCCGGTGTTCCGCGTCCAGCTCGCGGCGGGCACGGCCACGCTGCTCTCGCCGGAACTCACCCGCCAGGCCGTCACCGGCGGTCGCCCGCCGACCGAACTCGGCGCGGGCGGGATCGTCGCGGTGGACGCGGCCCCGCCCTCGCTCGCCGTGCGGGTCTCCGACGGCCCGGAGGGCAGGCTGTTCGTGGTCGCGGCGGAGGACGAGCCGGGCTGGCAGGCCACTGTGGACGGTCGACCCGCCGCGGTCGTGCGCGCCTGGGGACACCTCGTCGCGGTGGTCGTGCCCACGCGCGCGGCCGACGTCCGCGTCGAACAGCCGACCGCGCTGCGCAGCGTGCTGCTGCTGACCCAGGGCGCGGCGGTGCTGTTCGTCCTGCTGACCTCGATCCCCGGCAGACGCCCCGAACCGGCTTAGCCTTCGCCCTCCACGACGCCCGGGTCCAGGCCGAGATAGCTCGCCACCTGCTCCACCAGCACGTCGTGCACCAGGTCGGCCAAGTCGCCGCTGTCCTTCGCGCGCGCCTCCAGCGGCCGCCGGTACAGCACGATCCGGGCCCGGGTCGGCTGCCCGCGCTTGTCGACGCCCGCCTGCACCAGCCGGGCCAGCGGGACGCCCGCGTCGGCGAGGACGCCCTCCGGGGTGGCCTTGTCCGACTGCGGCACCTCGGGCACGTCGTCCACGGCCACGTCGAGCTTGGTCAGCTCGGTGCGCCACCGCGCCTCGATCGGCTCCAGCGCGTCGAGCACCAGCGCGTCGAACTTCTCGGCGCGCGTGCTCGACGCTGGCAGGGTCGAGGGGTAGAGCGGACCGCGCAGGCCGCGCCCGTGTCGATCGCGGTTGCGCCTGCGGCGCCGCCTGGAACTGCGAGCCGTCACCACGATCAGCAGGGTACGCGGGTCCGCGACTGCGCCGGATGGGCGTGGTCTGCCCCCGCTGGGGCGTGTCGCGGGTGCGCCTGCGGCGCGGGACGGCGGCGAGGCGCTATGGTCACCGATCGTGCGGAGCGTGAGACGGTGTTCGCGAACCGGGTGTCTCAACCCGGCCGTCGCCACGCTGACCTACGCCTACGCGGACTCCACCGCGGTCGTCGGCCCGCTCGCCACCTACTCCGAACCGCACAGCTACGACCTGTGCGAGGAGCACGCGCTGCGACTGACAGTGCCCCGCGGCTGGGAGGTCGTCCGGCACGACGGCGAGTTCGCCCTGCCGGAGCCCTCGGTGGACGACCTGACCGCGCTGGCCGAGGCCGTGCGCGAGGCGGGGCGCGTGGACCGGCCGGTCGAGCAGCCCGACCCCGGCGCGGCAGCGGGCAGACGCGGCCATCTCCGGGTGCTTCCCGACCCGGTCACCGACTGACGCGGCACCCGGGCACCGCCGTCGGTCGCCGCCGGTAGGCTGCCGGGCGAGGAATCGCAGGTGGCACCCGACGCCGCCGAACCGACCGCTGGGAGTACCCGTGCGCGACCTGTCCGCCGTCTTCAAGGCGTACGACATCCGCGGTGTCGTGGGTGAGCAGATCGACGCAGACCTCGTCCGCGCCATCGGTGCCGCGTTCGCGCGCCTGGTCGGCGGCCCGGCCATCGTCGTCGGCTACGACATGCGCGATTCCTCCCCCGGCCTGGCGGACGCGTTCTCCGAAGGCGCGGCAGGCGAGGGCGTCGACGTCGTGAACATCGGCCTGGCCAGCACGGACATGCTCTACTACGCGTCGGGCAGCCTGACCCTGCCCGGCGCGATGTTCACCGCGAGCCACAACCCGGCCAAGTACAACGGGATCAAGCTCTGCCGCGCGGGCGCGGCCCCGGTCGGCCAGGACTCCGGGCTCACCGAGATCCAGCGCGACATCGAGCAGGGCGTCGCGGGCGCGGGCAAGTCGGGCACGGTCGAACGGCGCGACCTGCTCGCCGACTACGCCGCGCACCTGCGCTCCCTGGTCGACCTGTCCGGCATCCGCCCGCTCAAGATCGTGGTCGACGCGGGCAACGGCATGGGCGGCTACACCGTGCCCAGCGTGTTCGACGGCCTGCCGCTCGACGTGACGCCGATGTACTTCGAGCTCGACGGTAGCTTCCCCAACCACGAGGCCAACCCGCTCGACCCGAAGAACATCGTGGACCTGCAGGCCAAGGTGCGCGAGGTCGGCGCGGACGCAGGCCTGGCCTTCGATGGCGACGCCGACCGCTGCTTCGTGGTGGACGAGCGCGGCGAGCCCGTGTCCCCGAGCGCGGTCACCGCGCTGGTGGCGGTGCGCGAGCTGGCGAAGGACCCGGGCGGCACGGTGATCCACAACCTGATCACCTCGCACGCGGTGCCCGAGATCGTCACCGAGCACGGTGGCAAGCCGGTGCGCACCAGGGTCGGCCACTCGTTCATCAAGGAGGAGATGGCCCGCACCGGGGCGATCTTCGGCGGCGAGCACTCCGCGCACTACTACTTCCGCGACTTCTGGAAGGCCGACACCGGCATGCTGGCCTCGATGCACGTGCTGGCCGCGCTGGGCGAGCAGGACGGCACGCTGTCGGACCTGACCCGGATCTACAACCGCTACGCCGCCTCCGGTGAGATCAACTCCACGGTGGCCGACCAGGCCGGGCGGCTCGCCGCGATCAAGGCCGAGTTCGGCGGACGCGACGGCGTCGAGCTGGACGAGCTGGACGGCCTGACCGTGCAGCTCCCCGGCGGCGCGTGGTTCAACCTGCGCGCGTCGAACACCGAACCGCTGCTGCGGCTCAACATCGAGGCCGCCGACGACGCCGCGGTCGCCGCGCTGCGCGACGAGGTGCTGGCGATAGTCCGGGCCTGACCGCCCCTGATCAATGCCCGAGCGGAGCGCCCCCCGCCCTGGGACACTGGACCACGAGGAGGACCACCATGGCAGTCGACCTGGATCCACAGCTACTGGACATCCTCGCGTGCCCGTCGGACGATCACGCCCCGCTCACCGTGGGCACCCCGACCGACCCCGAGGCCGACGCGCTGACCTGCACCGCGTGCGGACGCCAGTTCCGGGTCGACGACGGCGTGCCCGTGCTGCTGCTCGACGAGGCCGTCGAGCCGGAGCGCCTGGGCGACCAGTGACCTCCGTACCCGACGACACCCTGCTGGACGACCCCGCCCGGCTGACCGACGCCGACCCCGAGGGCCTGCTGCGCGCCGCGGCGCGGGCGGGCGCCCAGGTCCGGGCCACCGCGGAGGCCGCGGCATCCGCCGGGCTCGACCGGCTCGCGGGCACCCGGCCGCGCGCGATCGTGCTGGTCACCCGGCCCGGCCTCGGGCCCGCCGTGTCCCACTTGCTCGCCGCGCTGCTGCTGCCCGCGTGCCCGGTGCCGCTGGTGGTCACCGACCAGGTGCCGAGCTGGGTCGGCCCCCTCGACGTCGTGCTCGCGCACACCGACGACCCGGGCGACGTGGCGCTGGCCGAGTCGGTCGACCGCGCGGGCCGGTTCGGGGCGGCCGTGGTGCTGACCGCGCCGGAGGAGGGGCCGGTGGCCGCCGCGGCGGCGGGCAAGGCCGTGCTGATCGCGCCGCGGATCGCGGTGCCGCCCGGGTTCGGCTTCGCCAAGGCCGTCACCTCCGGCCTGCTCGCGCTGCACACGCTGGGCCTGCTCCGGGTCGACGCGGGCGCGCTGGCCGACGAACTCGACCGCGAGGCCGAGCGCAGCCACCCGCAGCACGAGTCGTTCGTCAACCCGGCCAAGACGCTCGCGCTGCGCCTGGCCGAGCACACCCCGCTGTTGTGGGGCCTCGACCACGTGGCCACCGCCGTCGCCAGACACGCCGCCCAGGTGCTCGCCACCCACACCGACCTGGTGTGCGACGTCGCGGGTTACCCGCAGGCGATGAGCCGCACCGCGGTGCACCGGGCGGCCGTGCGGGCCACCTCCGGGCACGACATCTTCGCCGACCCCGACGACTTCGGCGGCGGCGCGGGCGCGCCGCTGCGCGTGCTGCTGCTGGCCATCCGCTCGGTCCCGGGCGACCCGGCCCGCAGGCTGGCCGCCGAGACGCTGCCGGGCGCCGACGTGCTGGCCCCCGCCGAGGAGATCACCGCCGACGAGCCGACCTGTGCCGCCCTGCTCGCCCTGCGGTTCGAGCTGGCGGCGCTCTACCTCGGCCTCGCCGCGGGCACGGCCGGTGGGTCGGGGCGGTACGCGCCCGCCACGGCTTAAGGCACTTTTTGCGACTGAGGAGTGAGTCAGTGGAGCTGTTGCGCACTGCGGTGCGCCCCTATGCCTGGGGGTCGCGCTCGACCATTGCCGAGCTGCTCGGAAACCCGGTGCCCGCGCCGCACCCGGAGGCGGAGCTGTGGATCGGCGCCCACCCCGGCGACCCGTCGCACCTGGTGGACGCCGACGAGTCGCTGCTGGCGCGGATCGAGGCCGACCCGTTGGGCCAGCTCGGCGCCGCCACCGCCGCCCGCTGGGGCAACCGGCTGCCGTTCCTGCTCAAGATCCTCGCCGCCGAGGAGCCCTTGAGCATGCAGGCCCACCCGTCTGCCGCGCAGGCCGCGGCGGGCTACGCCCGCGAGGAGGCCGCGGGCATCACCCGCGACGCCGCCAACCGCAACTACCCGGACCCGACGGCCAAGCCCGAGTTGGTGTGCGCGCTCACCGAGTTCCACGCCCTCGCGGGCTTCCGCGAACCGCAGCGCACCCTGGCGCTGCTCGACGAGGTCCGCACGCCCGGGCTGGCCGCGTACTTCGACCTGCTCGCGGGCCAGCCCAACGCGGACGGCCTGCGCGCGCTGTTCACCACGTGGATCACGCTGCCGCAGCCCGCGCTGGAGGGCCTGCTGCCCGACCTGCTCGACGCGTGCGTGCGGCACGTCAAGGACCACGGCGAGTTCTCCGTGGAGTGCCGCACGGTGCTCGAACTGGGCGAGCGCTACCCGGGCGACGCGGGCGTGCTGGCCGCGCTGCTGCTCAACCGGCTGGTCCTCGGCCCCGGCGAGGCGATCTACCTGCCCGCGGGCAACCTGCACGCCTACCTGCACGGCACCGCGATCGAGATCCTCGCCAACTCCGACAACATCCTGCGCGGCGGGCTCACGCCCAAGCACGTCGACGTGCCGGAACTGCTGCGGGTGCTCGACTTCGGCTGCGGCGACATGCCGGTGTCGACCGGCGTGCGGGTGGGCGGGCTGCGCACGTACCGCACCGACGCGCCGGAGTTCGAGCTGTCCCGGATCGAGTGGGCCGACGGCCGGGCCGAGGTGGCGCTGCCGACCGCGCGCCCGCAGCTCCTGGTGTGCACCGACGGCGCGGTCACCGTGCGCTGTGCGGACCGCGAGCTGGCCGTCGGGCGTGGTCAGTCGGCGTGGGTGCCCGCGTCCGACGCCGAGCCTGCCGTGCGGCCCGCGGGCGCCGATCGGGCGCAGGTCTTCGTGGCAACCGTGGGTGCCGAGGCACCCGAGCACGACACGCTTTAGGCTCCATCCCGACATACCGGACCGAGCACCAGGGAGCCACTTGTGTCCACAGGGGGTAGCACCAAGGCCATCCTCGCCGCGCTGTTCGCCAACGCCGGGATCGCGGTGGCGAAGTTCGTCGGCTTCCTGGTGACCGGTTCGTCGTCGATGCTCGCCGAGTCCGTGCACTCGGTGGCCGACACCTCCAACCAGGGCCTGCTGCTGCTGGGGCAGAAGACCTCTCAGCGCAAGGCGACCAAGCAGCATCCGTTCGGCTATGGCCGCGACCGGTACTTCTACTCGTTCGTCGTCGCGTTGATGCTGTTCACCCTCGGGTCGGCGTTCGCGCTGTACGAGGGCATCCACAAGGCGACCGCCCCGGAGGCACTGACGTCGCCGATCGTCGCGGTGATCATCCTGGTGTTCGCCATCGCGCTGGAGAGCTACTCGTTCAACACCGCGATCGTGGAATCCAGAAAGGTCAAGGGTGACGCGGGTTGGTGGAGCTTCATTCGCCATGCCCGCACCCCGGAGTTGCCGGTTGTGCTGCTGGAGGACGCGGGTGCGCTGTTCGGTCTCGTTCTCGCCCTGGCGGGCGTCAGCCTGACCACGGTCACCGGAGATCCGATCTGGGACGCGGTCGGCACGATCTGCATCGGTGTGCTGCTGGGTGTCATCGCGGTCATCCTGATCATCGAGATGAAGTCGCTGCTCATCGGTGAGGGCGCCACGCCTGCCGAGCTGGCCAAGATCGAGGACGAGTTGGCCACCGGCAAGATCCTGCGGGTGATCCACATCCGCACCCAGTACATCGGGCCGGACGAACTGCTGGTCGCCGCGAAGGTGGCGCTGCGCCCCGGGCTGCCGCTGGAGGACGTCGCGCAGGCGATCGACGACGCCGAGACGCGGGTGCGGGCGGCGGTGCCCACGGCCCGGCTGATCTACCTGGAGCCCGACCTCTACCGCAGCGCGGCTGTCACGCCGTGACGTGGTCGACCAGGTTCTTCACGACCGCGGCGATCGCGGCGCGCGCGGCCGGGTCGTGCACCAGGCCGTCCGCGCCGACCGCGGGCTGACCAACCTGGATGTTCGCGCACGCCGCGTCGACGATGTCGGAACCCGTGTAGCCCAGCACGATCCGCAGTGACTCGTGCGCCTTGGCCGCGCCGCCGAGGTGCGCCGAGGAGTTGATCCACGCGACGGGCTTGCCGTCCATCTCGCCGCCGCCGACGCTCCAGTCGAGCAGGTTCTTGAACGAGCCCGGCAGCGCGCCCGCGTACTCGGGGGTGCAGAACAGCACGGCGTCCGCCTCGCCGAGTCGCGCCCGCAACTCGGCCACGGCCGGGGGCAGCGGGTCGCGGTCGTCGTCGGGGTTGAAGTGCGGAAGTTCACCCAGGCCGGTGTAGCGGCTCGTCGTCACGTGCTCGGGGGCGAGCGTCGCGGCGGTGGCGAGCACCGCGCCGTTGGACGACCCGGTTCGGAGGCTTCCGCAGACCAGCAGCAGGGTTCCCATGCCCGCGACGGTAGCGCCAGGTTGATCCCGGCATTCCGGCGGGGACGCCGCAGGCTGAAGTCGCTGCTGGGGAAGGCTCAGTAGGATTCGCGGGTGCCCCTGCTCTGCCTGGACGTCGGCTCGACGTGGACCAAGGGCGCCCTCGTGTCGTCGTCCGGCGACCTGTTGGGGACCGCTCAGCATGAGACGACGCCGCCGGAGGTGCTGGGCGGGATCGCCGCTGTCACCACGGCTTTGGGCGCTGCCGACGCCCAGGTGCTTGCCTGCTCGTCGGCCGGTGGGGGCCTTCGCCTCGCTGTCGTAGGCCAAGAGCGGTTGGTCAGTGTCGAGGCGGGACACCGGGTCGCGCTGTCGGCGGGCGCGAAGGTCGTCCACGTGGCGGCGGGCGAGTTGGATGGCGCCGGTCTGCGCGCGCTGCGGGCCGAGCGACCGGACCTGGTGCTGTTGGTCGGCGGCACGGATGGCGGCGACCAGCGGGTGTTGCTGCACAACGCCCGGCGGCTCGCCGCGAACCGGGTGCGGGTCCCGATCGTCCTCGCGGGCAATGCCGAAGCCCGCGACGAGGCACTGCGCCTGCTGTCCGGCCGCACGGTGGTGTCGACGACCAACGTGCTGCCCGACGTCGGTGAACTGGCCCCCGGCCCGGCCCGGCAGGCGATCCGGGAAGTGTTCCTGCGGCACGTGATCGGCGGCAAGGGCCTGTCCCGCGGCCCTCGGTTTCGTCGGCTGGTCCGCACGGTCACCCCCGACGCGGTGCTGTCCGGCGTGTCTCGTCTCGCGGCCGTGCTGGCCGAACAGCGGGGCGCGGTGCTGGTCGTGGATGTCGGCGGTGCCACCACGGATGTGTACTCCGCGGTGTCCATAGTGGATGGTGGACGGCGGCGAACGGTTGCGCTGCCACCGGATCGTCGCACGGTGGAGGGCGACATCGGCATGCGTTGGTCGGCGCCGGGCATCGTCGCGGAGGCCGTCACCGAGCGGTTGGTCACCCCCGCGGAGGCAACTTCGTTGACGGCGGCCGCCGACGCCCGCGCCCGCGACGTGGACTTCCTTCCGTCCACAGTGGAAGAGTCTGCTGTGGACATTCGGTTGGCGTCGCTGGCCGCGGTATTGGCCGTCCGTAGACACCTTCGCCTGGTGGATGGCCAACTCGGCCCTCGCGGCGCGGGCCTACTGGTGCTGTCGGGCGGCGTTTTCCGCCACGCCGACGCGGACGCTTTGGCGGTGGTCGAGGCCACACTGCGCGCGGACCCGATCCTGCGCCCAGTCCTGCGCCCGGCGGCGGTGGTGGTCGACCGCGGTTACGTGCTGGCCCCCGCGGGCCTGCTGGGAGACGCGGGCCACGAGGACGCCGCCAACCACCTGCTCACGACCTCCCTTGCCACCGCCGGATTGATCACCAGCCCGTGAAGATCGCCGCTTTGCCTTCTGGTGAGGTGAACATCGCTTCCGAATCGTGGCCGACCCGGCGAACGGTCGTCATCTTGTGTGGTGCGGAAGGAAACGCCAGTCGAATCGCGGCGAAGTACTTGCTGCCCCGGTCGAAGCGGTTCTTGCCCTGTGCCTTCGCCGGGCAGTCGAGGTCGAGCGAGTCATCCTGGAGCACGTCTTTCTCGCCCAGCAGGTAGGTCACTTTCCGCGTCGAGTACTGGTCGCGGATCTGCGCATCGGTCGACTTCGCCAGGTAGGCGTTGCGGCGCTTGAGCCCGTACTTGTAGTCGTTGTACTCCGGGCAGGACCCGAGGCCGCTCTGAATCGGCCGCTTCGAGTCCAGGTAGAGATAAGACGACGGATTGGCGACGACGAAGCTGAACTCGATTCCGGTTATCGCGGCGGGGGCTCGACCACCCGCCGCGTAACGCTGAACGAACTGGCCGCCCGCTGAATGTCCGACCAGGGTGACCTTGGTGAGGTTGGGGAACCGCGCCTTGTCAGCCAAGGTGCGCAGAATGTCGTCCATCGTCTCGAACGAACTCAGCCCGTTGGGCCGCACCGCGTTGCCACCGTCCTTCCACGACTGGTCACCGCCGTTCGTCCAGTAGGCGTCGCCGCTTGCGGGCTTCTCGTCCTTGGTCTGGAACCACGGCGCGACGATTTGGGTCCGCGGGCCGAAGTTGCCCGCTGCCTGGACCATTCGCTCGAAGTAGCCCTTGGCGTTGCGCCCGGTTCCGTGTACGACGATGACCGCGCCGGTCGGTGCGGTGGCTCCGGCCAGTGGATATGTGCCGTAGTAGGGCAACTGGGCGCCGGAGTTGAGTTTCAGCCGGGCCAGACAGTCGCGCTTGCTTGTCGGCGAACAGGGCTTCTGCTCGGCCGCCGCGCTGTGCAGGGCCGGAACGAGCACGGTGAACCCGAGTGCGGCAACCGCCGTCAGCGTCAGGACCCCGGCGCGAAGTCGATTCATGGCGGCAACCTAGCCCGCTCGCCGGGGACCGGTCCCCGACCGAATCCCCGCCTGTCCGAAATCACAGCGGACCCCGTGGCCACGGCAGGCCGGACGACGCGGGCGCGGCCGGGTCCAGGCCCGCGGCCAGCGCCACCGCCCGGTCCCACTCCGGGTCCGACGTGTAGTTTCCGTGCCCCAGCACCCCCGCCGCCCAACGCCTGCCCGGGAACGGGCCGCGCATCGGGTCGGGGAGCCAGTGGTCGCCGCCGAGGACGAGGGCGCCTGTCGGACTTGGGACAGCGGCGGGCAGTGGGCCCACGGTGCCGTCGGGGCGGAAGCCGGTGCCGAGCAGCTTGCCGTCGCACACCTGCCTGCCCCACGTCGTCACCGCGCCGCCGACCGGGTCGGTGCCGCGGCACAGCGACCGCCACCGGGTGCCGAGCATCCCGGCCAGCCCGCCGAGCGACCCGTGCGGCACCACGCCGGGGAACGCGCGCGCGTAGGCCCACTGGAGCTGCGACCCGGTCATCACGATGCCGATCCGGTGCCGTTCCGGCTCGTTGAGCGAGTCCAGCAGCCTGCCCGCGGCGACCGCGACGAGCAGGCTGCCCTGGCTGTGGCCGGTCAGCACGACCCGCGTGCTCGGCTCCCGCAGGTGTTCGACCGCGCGGGCGGCGAGTTCGGGGGCGACTTTGAGCGCGTAGCACGGCGGCACGGTCGGGTGGGCCTCGCGCGGCCAGAAGCACGCCAGGTCGGCGACGATGCCGAGCCGCCTGCCTGCTGACGGTTCCTGCGCGGCGGTGTAGACCGCGCGCAGCAGGGTGGCGGCGAGCACGCCGAGGGTGAGGATGCCGACCGCGGACAGTGGCGCCATCCACCCCGGCGGGTCGATCCCGGCCACGCGCATCGACACGGCGATGCCTGCCCCGGCCGACAGCACGCCGGCGGCGGCGAGCAGCACCCGGTGCAGGTTGCGCCGCTGCCACCCGGCGAGCCGCCACGCGCGCTGGGCGACGGCGCGGTCGGCGGGCCGGTCCTCGTGCAGCAGGTCGACCATGTCGTACCCGGCGCGGCGCAGCAGTCGGGCGCCCGCCACGGCCAGCGCGGGCAGCGCGACGGCGACGCCGATGGCCGCGCCCGCGCCCCACAGCAGCGTGACCTGCTCGTACCCCGTCGGCAGCCGGATCTCGGCCGACCCGACCAGTTTGCGCACCGTGATCGCCAGGCCCGCGCCGAACCCGCCGCCGAGCAGCGCGGCGACCGCCAGCACCGGCACCGACATCCAGCCGCCCGCCCACGGCCGCAGGTCGCGCGGCAGCGCTGACCAGGTGCGCCGGGCGATCAGCGCGGCGGGCACCAGGACCAGCCCGAGCAGCACGACCACCGCGATCAGTGCGCCCGCGAGGGACTCCACGGTGGTCCCGGCGCCGCTGAGCGGGTTCGGCAGCCGGGTGACCGCGCCCGCGCCGACGACCAGCGCGGTACCCACGGCCAGCAGCAGCGCGCGCGGTACCCGGCCGAGTCCGGCGCGCAGCAGCCGACCCGCCCGCTCCGGCGCGGCGCCGCGCGGGTCGTCGAGCAGCAGCACGGCCAGCAGGGCGAACCCGAGCACACCGAGCGCGACCAGCCACAGCACCCGGTCGAGGACCGCGTCGGGCATGCGGAACGGACCGCCGAGCGGCAGCAGCGCCACCGTGGCCAGGGCCGCGACCAGGTGCAGCGTGCGCAGCGCCGGGGTGTCCGGGTCGGCGACGAGGTTGCGGCCGGGAAACTCGACCTTGGTGTTCGGCGGCGCCGCGGGCGGGTTCGGCGCCGCGGCCGTCTCCCAGGCCACCGACGAGATCCGGTGCAGCACGAAGATCGCCAGCAGCACCGGAAGCAGCCCGACCGCCTGCCGGAACGGGTAGGTCCGGCGCAGCCAGTCGGGGACGGCGGTGAGACAGTCCGTTCCCGGCGCGAGGCACTGCGCGGCGAGCAGGTCGAGACTGACGACGGCGGCCTGTGTGACCAGCAACACGGTGAGCAATAGCGCGGCCAGCCGCAGCAGCGAGCGGCTGACCACGCCGAGCACCCGCGCGGCCCGGTGGCCGCTGGGGATCGACGGCAGCATCCAGTGCGCGACATTCGCCAGCGAGAACGGGAACAGCAGCGCCCACGTGGCCTTCGCCCAGCCACCCGAGGTCATCGCGCCCCAGACGTAGCCCTCGACCACGCGCGGAACCGACCGGCCCTCCGCCTGCAACACCGGGCCGGGTGCGGGTCGCAGCAGCCGATCGGCCGGTCGGACGATCCGCCCGACGCCGTCGCCCGCCACGTCGACCGCGGCCACCGCGGTCACCAGCGACTCCGGGCTGGTGCCCATGATGCCGTGCACCCGCAGTTCGACCACGCGTGTTTCCGTGCCCGTCAGCAGCACGTTCCTCCCAGGTTGCTTAACCACCAGTTCCCGGCGCCACGCGGTGGGCCGCGACGGTAGTGTTCGGCCAGAGTTCCAGAGTCTGGAGGATTCCCCCGATGACCGCAGAAGACACGCGGGCCACGACCGGTGCGAGCTTTGCGCAGACCCGCAATGGCATCGATTTCGCTGTGGCCGATCTTTCTCTCGCCGAGTTCGGTCGCAAGGAGATTCGGCTGGCCGAGCACGAGATGCCGGGACTGATGGCGTTGCGGCGCGAGTACGCCGAGGTGTTTCCCTTGCGGGGGGCCCGAATCTCGGGCTCGCTGCACATGACGGTGCAGACCGCGGTGCTGATCGAGACGCTGGTGGCGCTGGGCGCCGAGGTGCGCTGGTGTTCGTGCAACATCTTCTCCACCCAGGACCATGCCGCCGCGGCGGCCGTTGTCGGCCCGTACGGCACCGAAGAGGAGCCCAAGGGCGTCCCGGTCTACGCCTGGAAGGGCGAGACGCTGCCGGAATACTGGTGGGCGACGGAGAAAATGATGACCTGGCCCGACGGCGGGGGTCCGAACATGATCCTCGACGACGGCGGCGACGCCACTCTGCTGGTGCACAAGGGCCTGCAGTACGAGAAGGCGGGTGTGGTCCCCGACGCGCAGGACGACGATTCCGAGGAATGGGCCATCATTCTCGACACGCTGCGCCATTCGCTGGCGGCGGACTCGGGGAAATGGACCAAGATCGCCGGTGAGATCAAGGGCGTCACCGAGGAGACCACCACCGGCGTGCTGCGGCTCTACCAGCTCGCCGCGGCAGGCGACCTGCTGTTCCCGGCGATCAACGTCAACGACTCGGTGACCAAGTCGAAGTTCGACAACCGCTACGGCATCCGGCACTCGCTGGTCGACGGCATCAACCGCGGCACCGACGTGCTGATCGGCGGCAAGGTCGCGGTGGTCTGCGGCTACGGCGACGTCGGCAAGGGTTCGGCGGAGTCGCTGAAGGCGCAGGGCGGCCGGGTGATCGTCACCGAGATCGACCCGATCTGCGCGCTGCAGGCGGCGATGGACGGCTTCGAGATCCGCACCCTGGACGAGGTCATCGAGAAGGCCGACATCATCATCACCACGACCGGCAACAAGGACGTGGTGACCGCCGAGCACATGTCCCGGATGAAGCACCAGGCGATCCTGGGCAACGTCGGCCACTTCGACAACGAGCTGGACATGGCGGGCCTGGCCCGCTACCCCGGCATCCGGCGGATCAACATCAAGCCGCAGGTCGACGAGTGGGTCTTCCCGAGCGGCCGCTCGATCATCGTGCTGTCCGAGGGTCGGCTGATGAACCTGGGCAACGCGACCGGGCACCCGAGCTTCGTGATGTCGAACAGCTTCTCCAACCAGGTCATCGCGCAGGTGGAGTTGTTCACCAAGCGCGAGGAGTACGACAACGAGGTCTACCGGCTGCCCAAGAAGCTCGACGAGAAGGTCGCCCGGATCCATCTCGAAGCCCTCGGCGGCACCCTCACCAAGCTGAGCAAGGAGCAGGCCGAGTACATCGACGTCGACGTGGAGGGCCCGTTCAAGCCGGAGCACTACCGGTACTGACGACCCCCGCTCGAACTCCGCCGGCCCCGGCACGCAACCCGCGTGCCGGGGCCGGCGTCTTTTCTCACGAAGGGTGTAACGCTCGGGCCCGGTCGAGCGATCTTGCATAGTTCTGGCGCGCGCAGGGGGCGCGCCAGTGGCCCGCAAGCCGCCACGGGGGGTGGCGGGCACCGCGGACGGCGCGCGCCGCCGGCCGGGGGGCGGGGGGGGGGCCCGGCCC
>NZ_JBQTHF010000122.1:0-4175 GCF_052390155.1 Actinokineospora sp.
TTGCCGATGTTGCGGGTACGGCGGCGTTGCGGCGTACGCATTTCGACTATCGGGCGGGTGTGGTCGCCGCCACGACCGCTGAGGCAGCGGACCGGCTGCGCGCACTCGCCCAGAGCGGCCCGGTCGCCACTGCCGCGCCGCCGGGCGTCGCGGTGCTGTTCACCGGACAGGGCAGCCAGGAACCTGGGATGGGGCGGGTGCTGTACGACGGGTACCCGGTGTTCCGGGCCGCGTTCGACGAGGTGTGCGCGGCGTTCGACGAGCACATGGACCGGCCACTGGCCGAACTGGTGCTGGGCGGGTCCGAGTTGATCCACCAGACGGAGTACACGCAGCCCGCGCTGTTCGCGTTCGAGGTGGCGCTGTTCCGCCTGTGGGAGTCGTGGGGTCTGCGGGCGTCGGCGCTCGCGGGCCATTCGGTGGGTGAGTTGGTGGCGGCGCATGTCGCAGACGTGCTGTCGCTGGCAGACGCCGCCCGGCTCGTCGCGGCCCGCGGTCGGCTGATGCAGGCGTGCCCCGAGGGCGGGGCGATGCTGTCCGTGCGGGCGGGCGAAGACGAGGTGCGGGCCGCCCTCGCCGAGGTGGACCACCTGGTCTCCATCGCCGGGATCAACTCGTCCACCCAGACTGTGATCAGCGGGGACGCCGATGCCGTAGACGAGGTGGCCCGCCGTTTCGCCGAGCAGGGCCGCAAGACCCGGCGGCTGCGGGTGTCACACGCCTTCCACAGCGTCCACATGGACCCCATGCTCGGCGAGTACGAGCGCGTCGCCGCCACCTGCGAGTTTCGTTCGCCGCGCATCCCGATCGTCAGCACCCTGACCGGGGAACCGCTGGACCGCGTCGACGCGGCTTACTGGGCGGCGCAGGCCCGTGGCACCGTGCGGTTCGCCGATGCCGTGCGCGCACTCGCCGACACCGGGGTATTCCTGGAATGCGGCCCGAACGCCACCCTGGCCGCAATGGCCGCGTCCACTGTGGACACCGGAGTGTTCGTCGCGCCCGC
Source organism: Actinokineospora sp. (assembly GCF_052390155.1). NCBI lineage: Bacteria > Bacillati > Actinomycetota > Actinomycetes > Pseudonocardiales > Pseudonocardiaceae > Actinokineospora > Actinokineospora sp. Next base: position 1,007 of record NZ_JBQTHF010000122.1, read on the forward strand.
GCGCGGGGGCTCGCCAGCACCGGCCGCGGTCTCCTTGTACGCCGCCGGGGTCGCGCTGGACTGGTCGGCCATCCTGGGCACCACCCAGTGCGTCGACCTGCCCACCTACCCGTTCCAGCGGGAGCGCTACTGGCTGCGGGCCGCGGCCCACGCCGACCTCACCGCGGCGGGCCTGCGGCAGGCGGACCATCCGTGGCTGGCCGCCGCCATCCCGCTGGCTGACGGGGACGGCCAGATCCTCACCGGCCGGATCTCCCGCGCCGACCACGCCTGGCTGGCCGACCACGCCATCCATGGCGTCGTCCTGGTTCCGGGCACCGGGCTGCTCGACCTCGCCATCGCCGCGGCGCGGGTGGTCGGCGCCACCGGCGTCGGCGAACTGACCCTCGCCCAGCCGCTGCCGCTGACCGAATCCCCGGTGCGCCTCCAGGTCCGCATCGGCGCGCCGAGCGCGGCAGGCGCCCGCGAGATCGAGGTGTACAGCCAGCCCGAGTCCGACGACGCCGACTGGACACTGCACGCCACCGGTGTCCTCGCCGACGTCCAGGCGACGCCCGCCGACCTCGGCACGTGGCCACCGCCCGGCGCCGAAGCCGTCCACCTGGACGGGCTGTACGAGCGCCTGGACGCGCGGGGCCTCGGCTACGGACCCGCGTTCCGCGGCCTGCGCGAACTCTGGCGGGACGGCCGCACCGCCTACGCCACCGTCGTGCTCCCGGACGGCCTCGCCGTTGACGGGTATGGCGTGCACCCGGCTCTGCTCGACGCCGCACTGCACGCCCTCGCCGCCGTCGCCCCCGACGGCGACCGCGTGCTGCTGCCCTTCGAGTGGGCCGACGTCGTCCTGCACGCCACCGCGGCCACCGAACTGCGGGTCCGGGTCGACTTGGTCGCGGAGGGCACGGCCGCGATCACGCTGGCGGACGGCACCGGGGCTCCAGTGCTGCGGGCGGGCAGGCTGTCGGTGCGCGAGACCAGCGCGGAGCAGCTCAAGGTGCCGGGCACCACCAGCCATCTCTACCGCGTCGACTTCCAGCCGGTCTCGGGACTGGCCGAGAAGGCCACCACCACCGTCCGCGCTGCCGTCGCCGACCTCGACACCGTGCTCGACGGTGGCGACGGCCCGATCCGGCGCCTGGTGATCGACACGACCGTCGATCCGTCCCCCACCGCCGCCGCGGCCTGCGCCGACGCCCTGCGCATCCTCGCCCGAACCATCGCCGATCCGGCCTTGGCCGCCGCCGAGCTGGTGTGGCTGACCCGCGACAGCGTCGCCGCCGAGCCCGGCGACCGGATCACCGGCTTACCGCACGCCGCGCTCTGGGGCCTGTTGCGCACCGCCCGCGCCGAACACCCGGACCGCACGCTGCGCCTGATCGACGTCGAGTCGCCAGACCAGACCGCACTCGACCGTGCGATCGCCGCCACCGACGAGCCCGAACTGGCCGTTCGCGGCAACCGCGTCCTCCGGCCCCGACTGGTCCGAGTCGATCCCGCGCGCACGGTGCGGCCTGCCGCGCCCGGAACGGTGCTGGTTACCGGCGGCACCGGCGACTTGGGCCGTGCCGTCGCGGCGCACCTGGTCCACGCGCACGATGTGCGGGACCTGGTGCTCACCTCGCGCCTGGGGCCGGACGCGCCGGGTGCGAGCGACCTCGCCGACGAGCTTCGCAGGGCGGGAGCCACTGTCCGGGTGGTCACCTGTGACGTCGCGGACCGCGGCGCCGTCGCCGATCTTCTGTCCACAGTGGACAACCTGACGGCGGTGTGGCACCTGGCCGGAGCGCTCGACGACGGGCTGCTCATCAACCAGACCGCCGAGCGGATCACCGGAGTGCTCGCCGCGAAGGCCGATGGCGCGCTGCACCTGCACGAGCTGACCGCGCACCGAGACCTGTCCGCCTTCGTGCTGTTCTCCTCCGCCGCGGGCGCGATGGGCAACGCCGGGCAGGGCGGGTACGCCGCCGCCAACGCCTACCTCGACGCGCTCGCCGCAGCCCGGCACGCGGCCGGGCTGGCCGCTGTCAGCCTGTCCTGGGGTATGTGGGCGCAGCGGGGCGCGGGCATGACCCGGGGGCTCAGCGACGTGGAGCGCACCGGTCTGCGTCGGGCCGGGCTCGGCGTGTTCACCACCGACGAGGGGCTGCGCGCGCTTGACGACGCGCTCGCGCACGGCGGCCCCCACCTCGTGCCGATCAAGCTCGACCTCGCGGCCCTGCACCGAGACCAAGCCGCTCCGCACGTGCTGCTGCGCGGGCTCGTGCGCCCGAAGCCGCGTCGCTCGGGTGCCCCGGACTCCGCCGCGCTTTCCGCGTTGGCGCCCGCCGAGCGCAGGGGGCGGCTGGTCGATCTCGTTCGCCAGGCCGCGGCCGAGGTCCTCGGCCTGCCGGACCCGGGACGGATCGGCGAGCGGCAGGGGCTCACCGATCTGGGACTGGACTCGCAGATGGCGGTCGACCTGCGCGGCAGGCTCACCGCGGCGACCGGCGTCGCGCTGCCCGCCACGCTCGCCTTCGACTACCCCACCCCGGCCGCGCTCGCCGATCTGCTGGTCGACCGGCTCGCCCCCGCCGCGCCGCGGGCAGTCCGCACGACCGGACCGGCGGTCTCGGCCGACGACCCGATCGCCGTGCTGTCGATGGCGTGCAGGCTGCCGGGCGGGATCACCACGCCCGAGGAGTTCTGGGAGCTGCTGTCCGCGGGTGGCGACGCCGTCGGCGAGTTCCCCGCCCGATGGGACGCCCTCGACGTCTTCGACCCCGATCCCGAGGCGATCGGCAAGAGCTACGTGCGCCACGGCGGGTTCTTGCACGACGTCGACCGCTTCGACGCCCCGTTCTTCGGCATCGCCGCCAGGGAGGCGCAGGCGATGGACCCGCAGCAGCGGCTCGTGCTGGAGACCGGGTGGGAGGCGCTGGAGCGCGCGGGCATCCGCCCCGACACTCTGCGGGGGAGCCGCACCGGCGTCTACCTGGGCGCCATGGGCTCGGACTACCACCACCAGACGCCCGGTCTGGATGCCCTCGACGGCTACCTGGGCACCGGCAACGCCTCCAGCGTGATCTCCGGGCGCGTGTCCTACACCTTGGGTTTGCAGGGTCCGGCGGTCACTGTGGATACCGCGTGTAGTTCGTCGTTGGTGGCGTTGCATTTGGCCGTGGGTGCGTTG